>CP102408.1 GCA_024628785.1 Fusobacteria bacterium ZRK30 | reverse complement strand
ATAATCTTTTACCAAAATAATTAATGATAACGATTCCCTTCTTGCTTCCATCTTGATCAAATATAGGTGTTGCAAACCTTAGAGTAGAATTATAGGGTAGCTCTACTTTGCTATTTTCCATATTTAGGTCAAATTTAGATAAAAAAATACCTTTTTTATCTAAAGAAATAGTATTTTTGAAGTAGTATCTATTAACTTTATTTTGTAAATTTTCTCTTTTTACTACGTAGGGATTTCCATTGTTATAATTAATTCTAATTTTCTCCATACCGTTTTCATCTATATATCTAATTTTATTATATAGTTTTTTATTCTTTGAAAATGATAAAAAATCTTCTTCTATATTATTTAAATCTTTTATCTGACCCCTCAAATATTTATTTAATTGAAAATTTTGAGATAAATACATTAAATCTGATGAGACGCTTAATATGTCATTTAATAAAAGATTATGTATTCTCTCTACTTCTACTTTTTCAAAACTTTTAATTTTTTTCAAATTATCTTCGATATTTTTAGACTTGATTGTAAATAAGATCCAAACTCCAGTAATGATTATAGGAATAAAAAAAATTAATATATATTTTAATTTGTATTTAATTTTTTGAAAGTTTAATTTTGCCATGATTATCTCCGCGTATTTTTTATTTTTGAAAACTCAACAAGTTATCTTTTTGTTTTCTTATATTCTAACCAATAAAATAATCTATATTTCCCATAAATACATCTATAACTACAGGAGAGAACTGTATGCCCCTGTTTCTTATAAGCTCCTCTATTCCTTCATCATAAGATAACTTTTTTTTATATGGTCTGTCCGAAGTCATGGCATGCCAGGAGTCTGCCACAGATATAATTTGGGATATGAAAGGTATCTCATCTCCCTTGAGTCCTTTAGGATATCCCATTCCGTCCCAACGTTCATGATGATGCAAGATATATTTAGAGATATCTTTTAATGTATCACTCTGTGATACTATATTACTGCCTATTACAGAGTGTTTTTTTATAATTTCAAATTCCGAGCTGCTCAGTCTTTCCCTTTTATTTAGGATAGTAGTAGGTATTATTATCTTACCAATATCATGCATAACTGCAGCCCAATACAGATCCTCTAGCTGTTTGTCATCTAAATCCAGTAAATTACCAATTTTAACACTGTATAATGCCACTTCCTCTGAATGTCCTTTTGTATAGTGGTCGTGAAATTCCAAGGCTGTTATAAAAGACTGGACAACATCATTTTGTACTTCAAATCTATAATCATTAACCTTTTTTAGTTTATAAAACTCATTGGAAAGTTTTTGAATCATTTGAATTTTATAGATGGTTTTATCTGTAAAAAATTTATTAGAACTCTTACTTATATCCAAGCTAAAACCTCCGATAATATTTTTATCGGTATATATCCCTATATATATAGATTCTTTCACATCTTTTAATAAGGAATTTTTATTCTTTAGTTTCTTTTTAATTTCTTTTTCACAGTTTCTATTAACGATTATACTTTCTGAGGAGAAGCGATAAAGATTTATATCTGCGGGCATTTCATTTAATTCATCCAGATTAAATCCTATAGAGTCTATAAATTTTACCTTCCCTTCTCTGACAACAAAAGCACTCCCAAGGTCACTACTTGAGACTAACTTTGAAGCAATCCTAAATATTTTTTTTATAAATATTTTTTCGCTATACTTATTCGGACCAAGCATCTTTAAAGAAATATTAAATAGTCTATCTATGGTATTGTTCATATGACTTATCTCTACTTGGTTATACTTTAACTCTAAGAGACTATTTTGAAGCTGGCTGTCTAAGGTTTGTATTTTAGAATAACTGTTTTGAATCAATTTAAATAATAAAATTGAGGTTAGAAAGATGAAAAATAACCCTTTATAGGTTTGAAGGGATTTATATAAATCTGTACCTTGTTTAATCTGATGTAGAATCTCGTCAGAAAACAATACCCATAAAACACTAAAGAAAATATAACATCCAACGATTTTTAATGGCTCTTTTAAATTAATTTTCATAAACACTCCTTGTTTTTTACTATTAAGAGAATAACAGAATTGTATCTACGTTTTTTATAATAAGTAGTAAAACTATATTATTCTATTGCTAATGTCAGCAGTTTTTCTATCTTATTATAATCAATAATACTAATTTTTTTATTTTTATAAACAATGACCCCCATCTCCTTCAAAGTTTCAATTGAACGATAGAAGTTAACTCTAGAACAACAAGAAATCCTAGATAATTCAGCAATATTATACATATTAAGTTCCCCTAGCTTATCTAACTTTAAAAAAAGAAGAGCTAATGAATAGTATAGTGGTTTGTGTACCCTTAACACGTAACTTTTTAATACTTCTTTGTGTAATTTAAAATAAAGATTTGTTATTTTTTTAAAAAAGAATGAGTCATCCAATAATTTATTAAAATACCCCGTAGGAATTTCAACTATCTCCATATCCACTAGTACACATAGATTTATTTTATGAAAATTCTCACCTGTTATAGCAATTGATGTTCCCAAGGGAACTGTAAATTTTTCTAGTAACCCTACAAGATAAATTGAGCCTGAATATGTTGTGTAGTCAATAGATGCACTACCGGATTTTATCACATACATTTTATTCGAATTCTGAAACCTCCTCAAATGAACTATTTCGCCCTTCTTAAACTTAATTATTTTAAATTTTTTAAATTCACTAAAAGAAAAAAAATTATTAAAACTATAAAAATTATAAATATCTTTCACTGTACACCTCGTGTTAATTTTATATTTAAACTTACGTTGTCAAATTAAATGCAACACTTTTCAATTTCACCCCAAAATACTTCTTTTGGGGTTTTCCAATTTAAACACTTCCTTGGTCTATTATTAATTTTGTTTACCGCTTTATAAAATTCACATCTCTTTATCTTACTAAAAATAGTCCCTTTAGGGAAAGTTCTCCTTAATAAACCGTTTGTATTCTCATTTGTTCCTCTCTCCCATGAGTGATAAGGGTTAGCAAAATAAGCTTTAATACCTAATGCTTCCTCTAATTCTTTAAATTTAGAGAATTCTTTCCCGTTATCCGATGTAAATGTTTTTATGTATTCTTTAGGTATATATTTAAAATTCTCTATTGTTGCCTCATTAAAAGTATCTGATTTTCTATTAATCATTAGCTCCGCTACAAGATATCTTGATTTCCTATCAACATAAGTCATCATAGCACCTTTTTTCCTGCGCCAACGATAGTATCGCTTTCAAAATGACCAATCTCACTTCTATCATTCGCTTCTTCAGACCTTTCTTCTATCATCTTTTTATTAGGGATTTTACCCCTTGTTTCTTTCAATCCTCTAGGCTTTTGTTTGCCTTTTCTAGTTAAAAGGTATTTAGTACTCTCCGTAAGAAAATCAAGATATATTGCTCTATAAATTGTTTTAAATGAAATAGAATATTGGTTGTCTAATTTAGCTCTTCCTGATATTTGTTCTGGACTCCAACCTGATTCTAACTTTTCTTGAATATCTACCAAAAGGATCGAATCTCTTAATTTGTGCTTTCTTCCACAAAGTTGTTTTCTTTTTTTGTATAAAAACTGGGCTTTATTAGGAGTGTACTCACCATCAACTGAATTTCTATTAATTTCTCTATAAATACTAACTCTATTTTTCTTTAATTTAGCTGCAATAAAACTAATTGATTTTTTTTGCGCTAAAAATTTAAATATACTTTCTCTTTCTTCAATGGTAAAATGTTTATGATTCATAAATACTCCTTTAATGTTTGGTCGCACTTACATTATACCAAGGAAATATTTATGAATTTTTTTTGTTGCATTTAATTATACAATTCAAGAAACTAAAGAACTATCATCTATATATTTACTGTATACTCATAAAATTTATAAATTAAAATACATCAGCAAAATATATAGACAGATTTTTAATATTTCTCTTTATAAGCAAAAAAATTCATAAATAGGAAGCATTTTATGGCCACTTCGTATTTAATCAATGTATCGCTATATTAATTAAATATTATAACTTAAAATTTTCATCGTTAGTGTTACTTAAGTAACACTTTAATAAGTTAAATAGAAAAATTTAATTCTTTAGACTCCCTACTTTAAATTAATACGATATCGTATTAATCGCGATTTGTCAATACATCTCTCTGTTTTAAAGTAGAAGTAGTGAAGCCTCTGTCCACAGAACCTTTAACTTTTATGAATCTTTCTTCCTTTGATAAAAATAGCTCGAAATGAAAAAATCTTGGTATTTATTTAGCTGTAACAATCTATGATTTTGAAAGTAGGAGGAGAGCAGCTAAGATCTATCCAGGAAGGATAAAAAAGGAAAGCAAAAATCAAAAAGAAAAAAATTGACAGATAGACACTTTTAATATACACTTTAAAAAAGATCGTGTACGATCAATAACTTAGAAGGGGGAATAATTATGAATATAAAAGGGACTCAAACTGAAAAAAACTTAATGCAATCATATCAAGGAGAGGTAGCCGGAGACGCATTATATAAAATATTTGCAGAAAAAGCCAGGGAAGAAGGTCATGAAAAAGCAGCATTATCGTTTGAAAAATTAGCAAAAGAAGAAGTAGGTCACAGTGAAGTATTCAAAAGATTTTTAGGAGAAATAGAAAAAAATATAGATGTAGAAAAATTAAGAGCTATGTCCACTGAAACTGTTTCGAACTTAAGGATGGCTTCTGCAGGAGAATATCAAGCATATAAAGAGGTATATCCTGAATTTTCAAGAATAGCTCAGTCAGAAGGTTTTCCTGAAATAGCAAAAGTTTATGAGGCATTGGGAAGTGTTGAATTAAGACACAGTAATATTTTAAAGGAATTAGCAGATGAAATAGAAGACTAAAACCAGAGGGGGTAAAATGGAAAGTTATTTAAAATTAGATACGCAGCTCTGCTTTAAATTTTATAAGATATCAAGATCAATTATAAGAGCTTATAAGCCATTATTAGATAAATTAGGCCTTACCTATCCCCAATATTTGGCTATGTTAGTCATGTGGGAGCATGAAGAGCTTTCTTTTTCCGATATTAGTAAAAAATTGGACTTAAAAACAGGAACACTGTCACCGATGTTAAAAAAATTAGAAAAAATGGATCTTATAGAAAAGACATCTTCAAATGCAGACTGCAGAAAGATTATGATAGGAATAACAAATAAGGGTTTAAATTTGAAAATACAAGCTGAAAATATACCTTTAGAAATATTAAAAAAAACAGGAATAACAATGGAAGAATTAAAAAAAATAGAAGCAACTCTTCAAATTGTACAAGAAAAATTAGATGATAACCAGTAATTTAAATAAGGAGTAAAATTTATAATGACTGTTAATAATGAAAAATGTATCGGCTGTGGGATGTGTGTTAAAGATTGTTTTCCCAAAGATATTGAGATGGTAGAGGACAAAGCCCAGATTAATAATGTCACTTGTTTTAAATGTGGGCATTGTATTGCTGTCTGTCCTACAAATGCTATCTCAATGGATGAATATGATATGAAAGAAGTTATAGACTATGATAAACAAAAATTTCAAATAGATCCTGATAATTTATTAAATTTCATTAAATTTAGAAGAACCATAAGACAGTTTAAGGATTGTGAGGTAGAGGAAGAAAAAATCTCTAAAATTATTGAGGCAGGAAGGTTTACCGAAACGGGCGGTAATATGCAAGATGTATCATATACAGTATTAAGAAAAAATTTAGAAGAACTAAGAGAGTTAACATTAAAAAGCCTAAAAAATATGGGTGAATATCTTTTGAATAATTTAACTCCTGAAACTATGAGATATAAACGATATGCTAAAATGTGGATAAATATGTATAGAGAATATAATGAAAATCCTCAGAGTGAGGACAGGTTATTTTTCAATGCTCCGGTAATCATAGTAGTTACCGCTAATTCACAGGTTAATGGTGCATTAGCTTCCTCAAATATGGAACTTATGACTAATGCTTTAGGGCTTGGAACTGTATTCAGTGGATTTCTTACAAAAGCTGCAAATGAAACCAAGGAAATTAGAGATTTTATTCAAGTTAAAGAAGGGAAAGAAGTCGTGACATGCATGATAGTAGGATATCCAAATGTAAAATATAGAAGAACAGTACCAAGAAAAGTGGCAGATATATGCTGTAAATGTCAATCAAGAATTGACCCATGTGGCAGTTAATTTTTGACCCACCTAAGGGTAATTAAAAAGTGACCCACCCTGCCTATTTCGCAGAGACCCTGTAAGAGTCACCATTCATGTTTAAAATATGTCCTCTAAATGTTACGCGATCTATTAAAGCTGTTGTTAACATTGTATCAGGGAAGAATTCTTCCCACTCTGAAAATGCTAAATTAGTAGAAATTATAATACTTCCCCTCTCACTTCTTTCTGAAATCACTTGAAATAGGAGTTCTGATTGATGTTTGTTAAAGGAGAGGTAGGAAAGCTCATCTATTATGAGTAGATCTAATCTTGCTAATTGCCTTAAGAATCTCCCTAAATTACTATTTTCTTGCGCTTCAACTAATTTATTTGATAAGTTAGCAGCTGTAGTAAAGTACACCTTATGTCCACAGTTGCAAGCTTTAAGTCCTAGAGCTATAGAAAGATGTGTCTTTCCAGTTCCTGGGTTCCCTATCATTATTATATTTTCTTTTTTTTTGATAAACTCACAGCTGGAGAGTTCGCCTACTACTGAAGGTTTTAAATAGCTAAGACGTTTAACTTCAAACTCTTCTAGCGTTTTTTCAAAGGGAAATTTAGCTCCGCGCTTTAACCTGAAAAGTTTATTGTCTTGTCTAGTTAATACTTCCTTTTCTAATAGTGTAAGCAGAAATTCTTCATATCCTTGTTTTGAATTTATTGCTTGGCGCTGAACCTCATGATAGTCTTTGAAGCTAGATAGTTTTAAAGCTTTGGAAAAAAGTTTAATTTTTTCACTAATTACACTCATTAGATCACCTCTTGGGAAATTAAGTTATCATATTTACCTAAATTATTTCTTTGAACTTCTATTTGGTCGTTGATTTTAGGAAGACCGACTTCTTCTCTTAGATATTCTAAAAAGAGTTTTGAATCTCCTTTAGAGTGATACATTTCAAAAATTGCTTTAGGAATATTTTGTATAACTGGATCAGCATTAAATACAGCTCGCGGTTTTCTTTCTAAAGCTTTAAGATAGTGAATTAATTGATAACTATGCTTATTTTTTTTAAATATCCTCTGGTGAATTGCAACAACTTTACCTTTATGAAGAAATTGTATTTCTGAATGACCAGTTTTTAAAATCACCTCAGTTCCTACTAATTCACAGGGTAATGAATATTTATTAGTTTCAAAAGTTACAGTTGAAAACTTAGTGACTCTTTTATAGTCTCTTTTAGAAATATCTAGTGAATGGCTAGGAAGCTCTAAAAGGTTATTAGCTTCAATCTGGAATTTTTGTTTAACACTTAAGCTTTCACCGCCAACTTTATGATTTTCTAAGTAGTTATCACAAGCCTTTTTTATTTTGATATTTAACTCATTCAAACTTTTAACTCTAGGGATAGGAACCATAGTATTTCTTCTGATAAGTCCTACTAAATTTTCAACCAAACCTTTTTCATTTCCACTTCTAACATTGCAAAATTTAGGTTTAAAAGCATAATGAGCAACGAGAGTTTCATACCCTTTAGTTATTTTAGTTACATGTTTTCCATAGCCTTCTGATACAGCAACTCTGGCATTATCAAAGAGAACTTCTCTAGGAACACCACCAAAATATTCAAAAGCAGAGATGATCCCATCTAAAAAGCATTCTTCTCTTTCTGCGAAGTAGGCCTTAGTAAAGATATGAGCGCTATATGCTAACCGAGCACAAAAATATTTTATTTCCTGCTTTTCATCATTGAGAAAGATATGCGCTGAACCAAAATCAATTTGCATAGCTTCCGCAGGATTAAAGGTAAGTGGTAGAAAAACCTCTTTTGTTTTACCTTTTAATTCTCTAAATGCAACCTTAACAGAAGAATATGAACCAAGAAACCCAGCCTCTTCTTTGAGTCTAACCCAAACCCTATTAGCAGTGTGCCTCTGTTTTGAATGAGTATGCTCGTTATCTTCAAGAATACAAGCTTGAATAAAGTCTAAGACTTCTCTAGTCATAACTTGTTTTCTTCTAGAAGAAAACTTTTTTTCTCCAGGAATTGTATCTCCATTAATATACTTTCTAACAGTGTTTCTAGAAATATGAAGATCTCTAGAAATTTTTCTAATAGAAACCCCTTCAACTAGATGAAGTCGTCTAATTTTTTTATATGTATCCATATGAATTGCCACCTCAAACCTCCTGTACATCTCTTTAAAAAGATTGTACAGAGTAATATTAGGGTGGGTCAATAATTAGCTGCCTTTTTTATCTCAAAAGGGTCAATTTTATATTACCCTTTACAATATGCTGGAAATAAAATAAAAATAGCCCCCATGGGGGCTATTTTTATGAAATAAGGTAGACACAACTATTATTCTCTAAGATCTCATAGATCTCCTCTAAGGTCTCAAAGTGATGAAAGAGAAAATTAAGAATGAGGTGATCGCCATTTAGTTTTATAGGAGCAGAAACCTTTATAGTTTCTCACTTATCTTTGGTAGGTTTTAGGACTGCTTTTAGAAATTCTGCGTCTTGCTATATCTTTATTAATTATTTATTTCTCTAATATATTTATAGAAACTATGTCTAGCCATCCCTATAGTTTCAATGACTTCTTTGTCATTCATATTTCCCATATACCGCTTAGACATCTTCTGGATCTTTTCTTTTCTTTCAATACTCTTTTTAGTTATTAACTTTTTTTTCCCATGTCCTAATTGAATACCGTGAGCTTTTTTTATTGCTAAAGCTTCTTTGGTTCTTTGTCTTAGATCCTGGACTTCTTTTTCAGATTGATTAAAAGCTATTATTATTTGTTTTCTTGCTAGGTTTTTTAAAGTTTCCTTTATACCACGAAACAATGGTTCTAGATCTTTATCTTCAGTATGGATATTCTTATATCCCTCTAATTGGCTTTGATAAACTTCTGAATTGATATATGCCTCTTTAAGAAAGATTAACTTTATTCCCTTATTTACAAGTTCCTCATATTCATCTATTCCTTCAGCTGCATTCCTAGACATCCTGCTGACACTATCAAAGATCACTGTATCTCCTAGTTTTAATTGATTTTTCAATTTTATCCATCTTGGTCTATTTGTAGTAGTTCCTGTAAAAGTTTCTTCTATGATTGTAGCTGTAATATCGTATTTACTTATATTTTCTATTTGTCTAGTGATACTTTGTTTTTTAGTTGAGATTCTGACATATCCATAAACTCTCTTCATGTTTTTCATCCTCCAATGTGATATTTGTCATCGGGTGTTAATACACTATTATATCAAATTTTATTTTTAATATAAATACATGATAATCACTTTCTATTGCTCGTTGCAATTTTTTTAAGTTTGATATAGTTTAAGGAAGATTCAAAATGAATGTTATAAAATAGGTATTATGGAACTTTTATTTGTTAGTGGTTATTTTAAATTTAAAACTCAATGGTAATATCTTATATTTTTCATTTTATTAAAACCATTACTAAACCCATTTAAATTGACTTTAATAACACTGGATCCTTGGTTATGAGTATATGCCAAAATAGCGGTATTTCCATTTCTAAAAGAATTTACAATTTTTTTACTTGCTATTCCAACGAGCATGTTTTTATTACCAGCAACCATTCTTACAGTTTCTACTATTTTATCATCAACATAAATTTTTACAGAAAATATAGAATCTGTTTGATAATTACCAGATAAACCAATACTTAAATAGTCATTATCGTGCATACCAAAAATTATAAATTTATCGTTCAAATTATTTGAGCTTACTGTTTCAGATAACATTTGAACATTTTTTTCATACTCATATCTGAATTGTTTATCATATTGCCAAGAAAAACTAATTGTTGAAACCATTAAAAATAAACTAATTAATATTTTTTTCATTTTTCTCCCCTTTTTTTAAGTTTTAATCAAAATTTTTAACAAGTTTGCTTTGAAGCTTTTTTAAATATTATGGTAAGTAAAACATAAAAAGCAATACTAAAAAGGGTTCCTATGTAAAAAACACTACTAATAAGTAGAGCAAGACCTGCTAAAAACATATTATTTTCTTTAACATTTTTCATTATTTTTATTCCTATTATAATTTTAAAAATTTCACTAATTAGTAAAAATAAAAAATGTAAGAGAGATCCGAAATCTGTTGCCCACAAAAATATAATACTACTTGCTAAAAAGTTGAATATTACAAAATAGTAGATATTTTTTCCAAAACCTTTATATCCATACTTTAAACTTAAATGTTCCTCTAACTCATTAAAAATATGATATTCAGCTAAAGATTTTCCTCCAAAAATTAATAGAAAAAACGCTCTTTTAAATGTATCATAATAAATTAACCCATCTACTCCATATAAAAAAAAGTAAGATAGAGTATAAAAAATTGCTACTCCTATACTCAAGTTTGCTATAAAATTATATCTCTCTAATCTACTCATTATCGTCCTCCTTTTTTAAGTCTCACTCAAAAATTTTAAAAAGTCAATTTTTTAAATATAATATGAAAAGTCAGTAAATCAACAAATAATTTTTTGTTCATTTATTTGGTGCTATTTCATTTTTTGTTTGTAGTACTGTTATTTTTATTGGGTTTGAGACTGTCCGAGGTAGTTAAAATATTTCAAATCTGTCCAACACCAATAACCCCAGTAAGTGCTGTGTAATTTAATGTTTATTATATTTAGTTTTGTTATTCCCAATAATTATTATTAATACCTAACCTATGTTATATTCACTGTTATAATTGAAGATAAGATTAAAGGAAAAATAGTTTCTTTACCGTATAACTCAAGAAATGGTATATTTGGAGGTTATTTTTATGATTAATAAACTGAAACAAATCAAAGAATTAAGAAAAACAAGGAAATTAGTTGCGGAAGAAGAATTAAAGAGATTAGAAAAAGATTATGAAGTTGAAAATAGAAGTGAAAAAGTAGCTCAACGAATAGAAAATATTAAAATAAAAATAGACAAATTAGAAAAAGATTTAGAAAACTTGACTAATCTTGAAAAAAAATTCAAACAAGAATCGCAAGCAACTGGTTAGAAGGTACCAACAAAAAGACACTAAATTTAGTGTCTTTTTGTCACAATTATAGTTATATTAACAAAACGCTACATTTTAACATATTTATCATTATGTTTTAGTGTTTTCAAGTAGGGCATTGATATAGATAATTTCTCTTTCTATATCTTATTACATTATGCTAAAATCTTTGTTGAATAATATTTTTATTCTTATATGCTAATATATCTGAGGAATTTATTTTTAAAATAAAGTTATAATCAGCGATAGCTCCATTGTAATAATCTAATCTCTCTTTTGTTATTGCCCTACTATGATATGCCTGTAAATATTCGGGGTTTAATCTTATGGCTTTATTATAATCTTTCATTGCACCTTGGTAGTCCCCTGATTTAAACTTTAAATTTCCTCTATTGAAGTAACCATCTGGATTATCTGGGTTGAGTTTAATAGCTTGGTTACAGCTTTTTAACAATTCTCTTTCTTCTTTTGATTTTATTTCTTCACCTAAAAAATTATTTTTAATAAGTTTGTTGAGCAGAATTTTAAGCATGTTGTCCCCCTAAAGAAATTTTGACAACTGGCTATCATATCCATTACAGGACTCAGACCCTATAGCTTTGCGTCACAAAGTTTCCTTTGCTTTGCCTTTTTTCAAAACTATTTATTTTCTTATTTAGAATATATCACATTTTATTAGTTTTTAACAATTTTCAAGATAAGAATATTAACTCAACGTATATAAATTTTAAAACCATGTTTTAAGTAAGAATTCTAAATCCACGATAGTTTTTGTATTGGTTGTTGAAAGCGGCTTTGATATGGCTGATCTAAGAGTAGACAGGACACACACCATATTCAATGACTACTTTTTCTGGGCAGAATAGAGGTGAAAATATGGTTTTAGTAGGAATAGGTGTGGAAGTAGAAGTAACTCCAGTCTTTCTTGTAGGTGGAGGAGTAAGTTATAGCGATGACAGTAATGGAGAGGAAACAGGTGTAGGATTTAATTTGGAATATCTATGGTAAAATAATGAAAAAAACACCTTAAAAATTTGAGGGTGTTTTTTCCATTAAAAAAGAGCCATTTAGGGTAAGAGTAGTTGAAATGGCTCTTTTTATAACCAATATAATATTAAAAGGCTAATCATTTATACTCTCTAATAAGTAATTTCCTTTATTTTTTTATTAATCTTCATTTAAATCTGCTTTTACTGAAAAATTATCTATTAAGTTTCCTACAGTTTTATTGCCTCCTGTCGAATCAACAGAGTTTAAATAAAATGTAGTAACCGTCTGTCCTTCTGGAACTATATATGTACCAGTATAAGTACCCCACTGATCATTACTATCTTTCATAGTTTCTAAAATAACGGCGTCTTCTCCATTACCGACACTAATGGTAGCCGTATCTTCTCCTAGCCTTCCTCTGTGATTTATAGACCATTTTAGAACTGTTCCCGGTATTGTAACAACTTCCTGATATAATGAAGCTACTTCATTTGCATTTAATTCTAAAAAATGATTCCCATCTGCTGCTGGAACGCCTAGAAAGCCGTCACTCCATACTTCTATTTTATTATCTGAAGCTGTAGTATTCCAATGTTCAATACTACTGGCATCTACTTGAGCATACACTCCAGTATTTAGATTTTCAAAACTAGGGTTATTTATATACTCTCCTCTATCATTTACTTCCATAGCTTTCACATCGCCAACATCTTCTAAATTTTGAAGGTCTGATAATTTTATTAATTTATCATTCCAAATTTCATATTTAGGATCCCCAGTATAGGCACCATTAGGCAGGTTGGCATAGATTTCTCCTTCCTCCTTAATATAGTACCATCCACCACTATTATCTCTAGCAGAAACTACTTTATCTGTTTCTCCATATGAATTACTATCAGATGAAAAAGGTTCTGTAGGATGGATATCAAATTTATTCAATAAATTTATATCGTTGGAAACTAAATCAGGGAATTCAAAAGAAATATTACTTTCAATGGAAAGTTTGGACCTGATCAATCCTAATTTATGCTGAATCTTTGCCACCTTCCCTTTATTTAATTCTTTTCGAAGCTTTGGGATAGCTGTCACAGCTAAAATACCTATAATCGCAATAATTATTAATAATTCAATTATAGTAAACCCATTTTTTTTATTCATAAAATCACATCCTTAATATATATTTATTATTTATTAAGTAAAATCCTTTTTTTAGATAGGTCTATAAATTAAATTATGGTAAGTACTGTAATAAAAAAATACAATAAAAAAAAGGCCATTTAGGGAAGAGTAGTTAAAATGGCCTTTTTTAGAGGTGTAACGTCTAAAAGTTATTATTTTATACTGGATAAAAAACATATTCCTTTGAAAATACAGAAAAAATTTGAATAATAAAAGAAATCAGCGGGAACTTGTGTATAAATAATATAAAAGTATGAAAATAAATTCTAAATAATTTTCTAAATCACAAAATAAAGGGGTAAATAATTATGAATAATAAAATATCAAAATACAAGGAGCCTATAGAGATAGCTAAAGGAATTTACTGGGTTGGATTTTACGACGATGAATATTTTCTTCACTGTAATCCATTTTTAATAATTGAAGGAGATGAAGCTGTCTTAATTGATGGTGGAAGCAGGAATGATTTTAGTACTGTGATGTTAAAAATATTACAGACAGGTGTAAATCCTAATAATATACAGAAATTAATATACCATCATTATGATCCTGACCTATGTGGGAGTATCCCGGACTTTGAAGAATTGATTGATAACGATGATTTAAGTATTCTTTCCCATGAAGATAACAATGTTTTTATTAAATATTATGGTACAAACCTTAAAAGCGAATGTATAGAAAAAAATCAATTTGAATTTCAATTTGCAACTGGAAGAAAACTGAAATTTATAATGACTCCTTACTGTCATTCAAGTGCAAGTTTTGTTACCTTTGATGAGGAGACAGGAACACTTTTCAGCAGTGATCTTTTTGGAAGTACCGCTAAAGAATGGGATCTATTTTCTAATTTAGACAGCACTTGTCATACCTGTTCTGACTATAGTTTATCTGGTCCATTTAACTGTAAATTAGGAAAAAAAGAGTGTCCTATCTCAAAGATCTTGTTTTTCCATCAAAAAATCATGACTTCTAAAAAATCTTTAGATTTTGCACTGGATAAAATAAAAAAATTACCTATAAAAACAATAGCTTCCCAGCATGGGAGTCTCATCAGGGGAAGTAAGGATATCAATTTTATAATGGACATTCTAAAAAAAGAAAAGAAAATTGGTATAGACCAATTTCTCGAGGATGATCAGATATGAAAAAAATAAAAAAAAGCGACATATTTAAAGCTGTTGTAAAAGATTTGGATGTCTGTAATGATCATCCGGAGGTATTAAAACTATTGATTGAGCACAGAAGCCAGATAGCTCATAATAAAATTCAACGAGAGCTTTTTAAAACTCTGATAAATGATTATGTTAAATTAAGTAAGAAACTTGAGGAGAACCTAGAACATGTAACCCGCCTTTCAGAAACAGACCATCTGACGAAGGCATATAACCGTCTAAAATTTAATGAAGTTATTAAGGTGGAGGTTCTAAGATCCAAAAGATATAGAACAGACCTTTCAATAATTATGTTTGATATTGATTTTTTTAAAAATATCAACGACAGATATGGCCATGATATAGGGGATCTGGTCTTGGTTGAAATATCTAAACTGGTAAAAAAATCAGTCCGGGAAACAGATGTTTTCTGCCGATGGGGCGGAGAAGAATTTATGGTACTGCTTCCTAATACTTCTTTGGAGTTTGCAGTATTAGTCGCAGAGAGAATAAGAAAATTGATCTATAACTTCCAGATAAAAAATATAGAAAAGGTTTCATGTAGTTTTGGAGTGGTATCCTTTAATTTTGAAGAAGATTTGGATGGTTTTATAAAACGAGTAGACAATAAACTCTATACAGCTAAAGATAATGGAAGAAACAGGGTGGAATATTAAGTTGGAAAGGCGGAGCGACCTTTTTGCCTTAAACATAGGTTTTGAGTTAGAAAAATGTACCCGTAAAGGGTATCACCAAAGTATCTATAAATTTATTATCATAAATTAAGAACTTTGAGAAGAAAAAGAGTAGATGCTATCTTCATTCATCTGCTCTTTTTTGATTGTTTTTAAGTTTTTAAGTCTAAAACTATAATATTAGATATAAAAAAGGATATCCGAGACCGCTTATCCCTGCCAGGCTTCGAGGATCGCTTCTTCAGGGAATGAACTGCGTGTTCTTCTACCCAGAGGGTCATTGGATGGCAGAGATGGTCGAGGTTCACCCAATCCTGTATTTATTGACTCCGCGAAGTGCTACCCCATATGAGTATCCCCTCACGAACGCTACCGATTAGAGGGGGTAGCCAAGGGGAGTGTGAGGGGGGATGAAGTAAGTTCCCCTCGGCTGGAGATCCTCCGAGTCCGTCTCCAATAAGGACGAAAGAGGTAAGCTGATACCTGGTCGTGCAGGAGCTGGTCTCCAGCCGATCTTTCGGAGAATCGCCAGGAATGAGAGAAAGATGTTGGATGCCTATCTAATTTTTAAGAGTTGATGGTTTTTACCCATAAAGGGAATCACCAAAATACCAGAAATTTACGTTGTAAATTAAGAATTTTGTGAAAGTAGGAGTGATATTTATATTAGATAAATATCAACTTGGAGGTAGAAAATGGATCTAATAAATTTATTTCATAATATATATATAATGGTTATAACGGTTGATTTATTTAGTTTATGTGTTATAATGGATGAAAAGAATAGAATATGAAGTAGATAAAATGAATACTTAATTGGCGAGGTTTATAATGTTTTTTATAGTATAGATACGAATCAATTGGACAAAAGGAAAATTTTATTTGAAAAATATTTGTAGAACTGGGGTTTATTCAGGGTCTCTTTTGAGGCAATGAGTTATGCTACTTATGTGGCATATTGTGAGTCTATCAGACGAAACTTAAACACTCTAACTCTATTACCACTATGGTAGTTGAGTTAGAGTGTTTTTTTTTATTAAGGAGGAATATATGATTAAATTGAAAAATGTTGTTAAAAATTTTGAGAAAACAGAGGTGATAAAAAATGTTTCTATAGATTTTGAAAATGGAAAATTTTATTGTCTTATAGGAGAATCAGGATGTGGAAAGACAACCCTGATGAAATTAATTAATAAATTAATAGAATCATCTTCAGGGGAGATTTTAATCGATGGAAAAGATATAAATGACTATAACCCTGTTCTTTTAAGGCAGAAAATAGGCTATGTCATACAAAAAGTAGGTCTGTTTCCCCATATGACGATAGGGGAAAATATAGAGATAGTTCCCAGTATCCTCAAATGGGATAAGAATAAAGCAAAAGAAAGAACATTAGAGTTACTGGAATTAATGGATTTAGATGAAACATATTACAATAGATATCCAGAAGAACTATCCGGCGGACAGCAGCAGAGAATAGGAATAGCCAGAGCATTGGCTATAGATCCAGATATTATTTTGATGGACGAACCATTTTCTGCATTAGATCCTATTACACGGGAAAATTTACAAGATGAGCTGATCTCATTACAGGAAAAATTAAAAAAAACCATAATTTTTGTAACTCATGATATGGATGAAGCTTTAAAGCTGGCAGATAAGATAGCTATCTTAAAGGAAGGAGAGATCCTTCAGTTTGATACCCCTGAAAACATTTTAAATCGTCCAAAAAATTCTTTTGTAGAGTATTTTATAGGAAATGACAGGTTATGGAAAACTCCAGAGATGCTTTTGGTGAAGGATATTATGAAAACTAAGATTCCTACAGTTCTTGAGAACTCTCATATAGCCAGAGCATATGAAAAAATGAAAAATTATGAAATAGATGCTGTTTTTGTAATAAAAAAGATTGGAAAAAAAGAGAAGGTTCAGGGAATAATTACTAAAAAATTAATTTTTCACAGAAGAGAGATCTTAGATGAAAATACTAAAATCACAGACTTGATGTATACTAAATTTATTTCTCTGGATGAAAGGGAAAATTTGTTGGACGTATTGAATAAAATAAGTGATACTAAATTGAAGGTCTTTCCTGTAAATGATGAGGAAGGAAATTTAATAGGGGCCATTACCCCATCTAATCTATTAAATGTAATATCAGATATTACTCCATCTATAGCGGAGGTGAATTAATATGGAATTTATGAATTTTATGGCAAAATATAAAGCAGATTTAATAAAAGCTCTCTTTGAACATCTTCAGATTTCTTTGACAGCTGTTACACTGGCGATATTAATAGGAGTTCCTGTAGGAATATATATATCTAAAAGTAAGTCTCTCTCAAAGTATACCCTAAGTACTGTAAGTGTTTTTCAAACAATTCCAAGCTTGGCATTGTTTGGTCTGATAATACCAGTACTGGGAATAGGAATTAAACCGGCAATTTTTGTACTTTTTTTGTACGCATTACTTCCTATAATTATGAACACTTATATTGGAATAGCTGAAGTGGAAGACTTTTTAATAGAGAGTGCTACAGGAATAGGAATGAGCAACAAACAAATACTATTCAAAATAAAGTTACCATTGGCAATCCCAGTTATGATGGGAGGAATAAAAGTATCTACAGTTACCAGTATAGGAACAGCAACAATTGCATCGTTAATTGGGGCAGGGGGATTGGGAGACTTTATATTTAGAGGTATTGCCTCGAACAACAATCAATTGATATTATTGGGGGCTATTCCTACGGCAATGCTGGCAATAGCTGTCAACTATATAATGGGAATAGCTGAAACAGCTCTTACCCCTAAAAGAAATTCCAGAGAAAATAGTTATATCCAGAGTAACAGAAAAAAAGTATTAGGCTCTATCGCTATACTTTTCTTAATCCCCATATTGATTGTTGCAAATATTAAATACCAAGAATATACAATAAAAAATAAAACTATTATCATTGGACATAAAAACTTTACCGAACAAAGAATCTTAGGAGAAGTTTATGCTCAGCTTATAGAGGAATATACTGATTATATACCTAAAGTAATCGAACTTGGCGGTACTCAGGTTGTTTTACAAGCTATAACAAATGATGAAGTAGATATCTACCCTGAATATACCGGTACAGCTTATATCTCTATTTTTAAACAAAAAGATATCCTAGATTCTGAAAAAACATATCAAATTGTAAAAAATAAATTCAAAGAAAAATATAATTTAAATGTTTTAGATCCTTTAAATTTTAACAATACTTTTGTTTTCTTAACGACAAAAGAAAATTCCAAGAAATACAACTTGAAAACAATATCTGACATCTCATCACACAAGGGTCAGTTTAGATTAGGTAGTGACAATGAATATGTTGATCGTCAAGACGGAAATAAGGCTGTTAACAAAGTTTATGATATAGAGTTAAAAGAAATAAAAGGAATGGATGTAGGTCTTTTATTTCCTGCTTTAAAAAATAATGATTTAGATATAATTGTTGGATATGGTACTGATGGAAGGATAAAAAAATATGACTTAACTTTATTAGAAGATGATAAAAGTTTTTTCCCACCATATAATGTTGCTCCCGTTGTAAACTCTAAAGTGTTGAAAAAACATCCGGAAATAGAAAAAGTATTAAATAAATTAGGGGGTAAAATTTCGGACAATGAGATGCAGGAATTAAATTATCTTGTCGATGAAAAAGGTTATACTCCAAGGGAAGCTGCCAGAGAGTTTATAAAAAAATTCTTAAATTAATAGCTTTAAATTCAGTAAAAAAAACTTCCCAATTATTAGATCTATGATCTATTTAATTGGGAAGTTTTTTTATAAAAAATAAATGGGATAACTTTAGAATATAGGCACTTTTCATAGTAAAATTGTGGTATTCAATAAGTTTCTATTATTAATAATGTGCCTATATTTAATAAATAATATAACATATTTCCCTATAAAGATAAAACATATATTAATAAAAGGAGGTATTTCAATGATAACTGAAAATATCTATGATGAAATTTATGAAATTATGAAAATCACAAAAGAAAAAGGTCTTAAAATGACTCTAAAAAAGAATCTTAAAGGTGTTCTATTTACTAATATTTATAATGTCGAATCGCCTTTGAGTATTTCTGAAATAAATTTTTTTATCCATCTTATGCAAACTCATGTTGATACTTTAATAAACATTATTATATTAAAAGATGGAAATAGAGGTAAAATTAAATTGCGAAATTTTTTTTCTAAGACCTATAAAAAGTTATGGGGACAGTATCCAATATCTTAAAAAGTATAATTAATCGCTATAATCAATTATACCTTATGACTAATAAAAAAATAATAGGAGACAGCCCCTCTCGGGGCTGTCTCTACGAAATAAGATAGATACAACTATCACTCTCTAAGATCTCATAGGTCCCACCAATGATGATATCTCTCCCATAGGCCTCATAATCAAAATAATCTCTAAAAATACCCGGTATCCTATGAAAATCAATGATCTCTGCAAAATAATAGCCAACTAACTCCGCGTCAGATAAGATGGACTCTCCACGGTCTATAACATCTATGGAGGAGCTGCTATAAGCTGAAAGAACCTCATCTATCTGGTATGACTGCAAGAAGTAATCTCTCACAACTCTAGGCTCTATGGTCTCATAGATCTCCTCTAAGGTCTCGAAGTGATAGAAAAGAAAATTAATCATAAAATTACCACCGATATCTTCAAATCTAAAATCCCCCCCAAAATCACAGACCTCTATCTCCTCTACCCCAAAACTGTTACATACTGATACAGCTTCTTTTAAATCCTTCAAAGAACTAATCTCAAACCACCTGCCAGCCCAATCATGACAAGTATCAAATGAAGCTAGATATAAATTAATAGTCATTTTTAACACCTCCTAGAATATAGTGTGAATCACGAATCACCCTAAATATAAAAGAAAAACTTTTCAGAAGTGTGGAAAAATGAAGATAACCTAACTATCAACGGGACACATTTTTGGAACGGTGCTCTGGCTAGAAGCTATTAATCTCAATGCTTCTTCTGGAAATTTTTCTTTAAAATTTGGAAAATCGCAAAGGGAAAGTAGTTTTAACGGAGTGAACGACAGTTTCCAAATAAGCCACCTAAAAGTAGGGATAAAAGTAGAAGTGGTGAAACTTCTGTCCTCAGACCTTTAACTTTTAGGCAGGGTTTTAATTGGATTAAATTGCCTGGAATGTAAAAAGAACTTTGAGAAAGGAGGGAATAGACAATAGATTCTATCCAGAAAGGGTGGGGAAGGGTTAAAAAAAGACCTAGATTTTTAAGTCTAGATCTTAGGAGTTTCTATTAAATATTTTAATTTATCAGGAGTCATTATTCCCATATAAATAGCTTTACCAGGGTATTTTTTTATAAATCCATCAATTAAAGTGTAAAGAGGATTAAAATCGTATTCTGGTTTAATTTTATCAATTATATATTTTATAAAGAATAATGTTCCTTCAAGATAAAACCAAGAGTGATAATTCCAATCTTTTTTTAAACTAATTTTATTATATTTCCTATTCCATACTCTACTGTTATGAGCACAAAAATTTCTTATTAAAGTTAACCTGTGAAGCCATGAAGCTAGTATATCAGGGCTTAAATCATATTGCCTGGATATCTTTTTATTCTTTTTATAAGCTTCATAAAATCTAGAAAGATCACCAAATGGAAGGAGTTCTACCATCATCCATAGAGGAGTGTATTTTTCTTCAGTATATTTAGATCTGTAATGAACCATAAAATCTTCTTTACTTCTATTTTGATAGTTTTCTAAATTAGTTAAAAAATTAGTGTGACTAAAATATTTTTTAGATCCTAATTTTACTTTAAAATTATCATTGTCTAGGTATCCAAATGTTCCAATATCATTACTTAAAACATTTGCTATTTTTGATTTTAAAGAAACCTCTATTTTTTCAAGGATTTCAAACAAAAAAGTTCTGAGTTTTTCATCAAAATTATAAGTATCTATAACCTCTAAAATATCTATATTTTTTTCAGAGAAACTACCGCCATATTCTTTTTTAGTCGAATATATATAGCCTTTTAACTTGTAGTAATTTAAATTTTCAAGTATTACCTTTAATTGATCTTCATTGTTTACTATAAAACCATCAGATTTTATCTTTTCAATTTGCTGATCAATTGTAAAATGACTTTTGTTATATTTCATCTGATCTCTCCTATAATTATTCAAAAAAAAATCAGCCCTGGTACGCATGGTAAACCATTAAGCGTGGCTGATATATTATAAATACCTTTAATAAAAATCGTTACAACTCTTATATAAACTATTATAGACTATATTTTGTATTTTATCAAGTTTTTTGAATTCTTTATAATTATCTTATTTCCACTTCATCAATTAATTTAAAAGGAAATAAAATTAAAACTATTATATATAATTACGTAAAATCAAATTTATAATAAGAGGTGATCATTTTGTATTATATTATAGTAGCAGAATTAGGAAATGGTAGAGATAGAAGTAGAACTGAAAATTATTTAATGATAGATAAACAAGAAAAGTTAAATAATACCAACATAGATATTCAAGATTCAAGATTTTTAAAAACTAAAAGTGAGTATTATGCTCTAATACTAAATGATACTAAATTAATATATTTAGGATATAGCAATAATCTTGAGATACCTATGGTCTCTTTAAAAAAGTATCTTGAAAAGAATGAGAACCCTTTAATTCCTTTTAGATTAAATCCAATAGAAAAAAGTTTTTCTGAGCTAGATATAAAAGGGGTCCCTAACGACGATAATCTCGGGGAAATATTTGGAAAATTAAAAGCTATTGATATAACTGATCATATCTTTAAACATGAAAAAGATTTTTGTATATTAATCCAGTAAAGAACAAAAGTATTATTTTTAATTTGAAAACCGTGGACAAAATAAAGAGGAAATTGCAAACAAAAAATGAAAAAGTATTAAATAAAAGGACACTAAAATTTTAGTGTCCTTTTAAGGTTGATTTTATTGACTCCATTTTTGAAAGTTCCAAAATAGTTATTATGGAACTTTCGTTCTTCGCGTTACATTATTTCCACTTGTGTTTATACCTTTAGAGTCTTTTAAAATTTATTTTTTTAATAATTCTAATAAAATTTTATCAAAAGTTCTATAATTTGTAGACCATTTTCCGTTTTTATCTATTGGCAAATATTTTTCAAAACTTCCAGCATTAGTAGTATATACTTTATAACTTATATTTTTAGCAGCTATCCATTTTTCAAAAAAATCATCTTGTATATCAAAGGTACATCTTTCTCTTACCCTTACATGACCAAACTCAGTAAAGACCTCTTTTTGTTGAGCTTCAAGTTTTACTGTATACATTTCATTATCAAAATTGAATATCATTTCATATGGTCGCATCCAATCCCGTGATTCAAAATTTATAGATGCAAAAGTAAATTTACTTCCATCGTCTTCTACTATTTTTGTTATGGTCATGTCTTGACCTGTAATCCTTCCATCAATGTTAAAATCAAGTTGATAATCTGTAGTATATTTAGTTTTCTTTTTATAATTATCATAGCTCTTAGTTATCCTACTATTACCATCAAAATCATTTAATTGTTTTACTGTCATAGGACTACAACCTGTTATTATTAGAATTGTTATAATCGTTATTAATTTTTTCATTTTCTTCTCCCTTTTTATTTATTTTTTAAGCTTTTTTAAGTCTCATTCAAATTAATATTATCTTTAAATTTTTAAGAAGTCAATTTTTTTAAAGTTTTAATACTCTCTAATTTCGTTTCTAAGCGATTTTAGATTTTAATCGTGTTAGACCTAACATGAAATTGATTATAGTCTTAAAAATCATAGTTACACAACTAAAAAAGGACAAATAGATTTAGTTTATCTAAGTGCCCTTTTTGGCCACGCTCCGTTTTTTTCCCAGAAACCCCACATTGGGGAAAAACTATCTTTACTCTCTATTTTATATTTATCCAAAAACATATTTTTTCTAATTCAGTTGTTAATCTGTATTTCTTGGTCTATTAAGTATTCTTATATCTCAAGGCTTCATAAGGGGACCTCTACAACCTATATTTTCGATACATAGATTTTGAGAGTAGTTTTGGTAACACTTATGAGACTATTCTATCTATAAATTAGTTTCAAAACCACCTTTAAATTTCAAGGTCCAAAAATTATAGTTTATGAGAAAATGGATGACATCAGCTAAACTGATATCATCCATTAAAATTAAGGGTTAAAGAAGCAATGTGGGGTTTTCGGGAAAAAAACGGAGCGTGGCCTAAAAGAAAAAAACTTTTTGCTACAACTTCTATTCCTTGGAATGAACAAATAAAAAAATGACAGGAACAGATCCTTTGATTTGTCCTCGTTGTAATATCCCTATGGGAATTTCAAAAATAATCCATAAAAAATATGGTATTTATTTGTACGAATAATTCTTACTCTCATATTTTTCTTACGTTCAGCTTGCTGAATGCCTTTTTACTTGCTTGAATTTTAAAAACCAATTAATTCATATTCATTTAAAATCATTACTTCGAATAATAAGCATTTTTCGCAACCATTCTTCAGAATATAATTCCTTAATTAATTAAAAATCCTAATCCAAACTACTATAAGAATGGTAGGATTAAACCTTCAAGTAGGTTTATTCCCATAGATTTAGAGTCAAAATGTAGCACAATGACCGAAGGAGAGGTTAAAGAAATAAAAGATGTATATGTGGGTTCTGATACTGAAAAACTATCCTGTAGACTAATAATTACTAGATTAGATGGTGTTTTACAAGAGAGAAGATTAAGAACAGTAACTAAAAAAATTCGAGATCCAAGATCTTATTTAAAAGAAGAAAAAAGAGATATTGCCAAGTATGGATTTATGATAATAAACCTTTCAGAAAAAACATACACAAAAGAACAAATATATCCTATTTACAGTTTAAGATGGCAAATAGAACTAGATTTTAAGAATTGGAAATCTATATTAGAAATAGATGAAAGAACAAGAAAATTAAAAAAAGAAAGAGTAGAAGCACATTTCTATGGAAAGTTAATAAATATCCTTGTAAATAGTGAAATCTCAAATATTTTAAAAGATGAGATAGATAATGAATCTTTGGTATTAAGTGAGAAAAAAGTTTTTCAAAAGATCAGCTACTATCTGTATAAACTCCATCATTATGACTATAAAATCGTTTCTATGCTAGGAAAATTAAGGATATTAGTCCCTAAAACTTGTTTGAAATCAAAAAGAAAAGGAGAGATTATATCAGATGAAATTTTAAAGCTCGTGACTTAAATTTTAAAATTTTATAACTTTGAGAAAAAAAGCTAAGGCTTTTTCATTTTATGATATACAAAAATAAAATAAGATAATAATAAAATAGAAAAAGAACCCAAAATCTAGTTAAAATAATTTTAAGTTCTTTTAATTTTCCTTAAGTTGATGGGTATGGACGCTAGGCCTATAGGGATAATTTAACAAATTGGGGATTAGGATACTTATATAGGGATTTTTCCATATAGTTCTAAAATAGTATTTAGTGTTTTTAGGGGAAGGAGTAACAAAACTCGAATGAAGTATACTTACAAAGTTTATTTTATGATTAATAAATATCTTTGAATTTTTTTTATAAATATCACAACTTTCAAAATTAGTGTGTGGTGGAGCAATTAAATAACTCAAAGGTTCAAATGCTAGAGACAAAAAGTGTTTATATTCTCCGCAATTATAACAATAGCTTAAAATTTTAATTTACCGATAATTGGTGGTATAATCTATTGATTAAATATATGATAGCGAATAAAAAAATTTAAATAATAAATACTACTAAATTTAGAAAAAGGGGCATAATCCATGAGCAGGTCAAAATTTTATCAGTTATTCATTATATCCTTTATTATAGCAGCTTTAGCAACCTTTCACCTTCCGATCTTTAAGGTGGGCTTTATTGTCACTATATCTATTGTTTTTCTTCCTTTTTTTATCTACCTCAAAGAAAATTTAGGAGCACTCAGTATATGCAGTATAACTGCTTTTATTTCACCTCTAATCCGATATCTTACTCTCTTGCCGCAGCACGATTACAAGGTGGCTCTCAGTATGACTCTTCCAGAGATATCTTTTTACATTACCTATGGTTTAATTTTTCATTTTGTATATGAGCATAGAAAAAATAAAACCCTCATAAATTTTATTATAACTACAATTTTTTGTGACTATGGATCAAATATTGTAGAAATGTTATTTAGAGGAGGTTTTGGTGGGATCAATATCACCATCTTAAAAGGACTTTTAATAGTTGCACTTTTAAGAAGTGGAATGCTGCTAATCCTTATAATTTCTATGAAACATTATAAATCATTTTTGATAAATCAGGAGCATGAAACACGATATCGTTATTTGCTGAATCTCACCTCAACATTTAAAAGTGAAATTTATTTTATGAAAAAAAATATGGCACATATTGAAGAAGTTATGGGAAAATCATTTGAAGCCTATAGAATGGGCGAAGTAGAAAATGTTTCATCTGAGCTTCGAGAAAATCTTTTGAACCTCACTAAAGAGGTTCATGAGATAAAAAAAAGTTATATTAGTGTAATACAGGGGATAAAAAAAACATTTCCAGAACTTATGGAACTATCAGATTTAGATCTAAAAACCATAACCAGTCTTCTTACTTTAAATATAGAGGAACAGCTAAAAGAAACGAAAAAGGTAATGTTTAAATGTATTCTTTCAGGAAATGCCCTTGTAAAAAATCACTATTATTTCATGTCTATTCTTTCAAATTTGGTTCAAAATGCAATTGAAGCTTCAGAAAATGCACTTAATCCCTTAATTATTTTAAATATTTCGGCAGTGGAAGATTTTATATTAATTACAGTAAAAGATACTGGAGCAGGGGTTGCACCGGAACACTTAAAACATATTTTTAGCCCTGGCTTTTCAACTAAATTCGACCCTGAAACAGGAAATATTAATAGAGGAATAGGCTTAACTCTTGTTAAAGATCTTATTGATGAAAAATTTAAAGGTACTATATCAGTAGACAGCGAATACAAAATAGGAACGATATTTTCTATTAAGCTACCCAAAAAAATTTAGAGGAGGGGGTCTTGTGAAAATCTTTATTGTTGATGATGATCCTAGTATCATCAGGATTTTAAAAGACATTGTTATGAATAATAAGTTGGGGAAAGTAGTTGGATCCTCTCTTGATGGTGTTATGGCTCTGGAAAAAATTAGGTTATATTGTCCGGATATTATATTGGTGGATTATTTAATGCCAGGTATGGATGGAGCTACTTTAGTCAAAAATATTTTGAAAGATAACTCCGATATATCTTGTATCATGATTTCACAGGTTTCGAACTCTCAGATGGTGGCACAAACATACATGGCAGGAATAGAATTTTTTATTCATAAACCAATCAATATAATAGAGGTAATAAATATAATAAAATCAGTGACTGAAAAAATAGAGCTAAAAAAACAGATCTCTATGGTCCAGGAAATTTTTGGAACTCCATATAAAGAAAAGAATTCTCCTATTTTTAATTATACGGAACAGATCCAGCTTACTCTCAGTAATTTGGGAATCTTAGGAGAGAAAGGAGGACATGATATTTTAGATATCTGTAGTGAATGTATAAAAATTAATAGCAGTGAACCCTGGGAAACTCTTTCAAAAGTTTTAAATTCTAAAAGCAAGGTTTTAAAGCAACGGATCCGAAGAGCATTAACTGTAGGTTTAAAAAATATTTCTCATATTGGGATTGAAGATAATTTAAGTGAAGTTTTTATAAAATATTCTAATACTCTTTTTGATTTTCAAGAGGTCCGCCTGGAAATGGAAAAACTAAGGGGACATTCTTCTACTGGAGGGAGGGTGGGTTCAACTAAGTTTTTTGAGAACCTCCTTGTTCAGTGCCGAAAAGATTAATTTTAATTTTTTTTGAAGTCCTATGAAGCTCAATGAGTCCCCTGGCTATACTTATAGCAAGGGGACTTTTATTGTGGATATTTTTATCAATTATCCATATAAAGGTAACCTTTAAACCTAAATTTTAAAGGAGGAATATATGCTAGCCGAAAAAATTGAAAGGTTGACTATTGACTTAACGAAGGTACTTAGTGTTGTAGGAACAAGCGGGGAGATAGATGCCAGTAACAAGATATATGAAGTCTTTTCTGATATGCCCTATTATAAAAAAAATCCCCAACTTCTAAATTTCTTGGATTTTAACAATGACTCTATAGGACGAAAAAATGTAGTGGCTATTGTTAAGGGAGAAAAAGCTCCTAGCAACAAAACTGTAGTTTTAATAGGACATTCAGATACTGTGGGGATTAGTGACTATTCCGGTTTTGAAGAGTATGCCACAAAACCATATGAACTTGCGGAAAAGCTTAATGAGCTAAAACTTCCAGAGGATGCCAAAAAGGATTTAGAAACAGGGGACTGGCTTTTTGGTAGAGGAATCTTTGACATGAAGTGTGGAGTTGCCACTATAATGACAATAATAGAAGATATAACAAAAAATATTTCAGAGTTTGAGGGAAACCTTATTTTTGCAGCAGTTGGGGATGAAGAAGGAAGCTCAGGAGGAATGCTTTCATTTGTTCCAGAGCTTGTAAGACTTCAGGAGAAAGAAGGATTTGAGTATTTGTCAGTAGTAGATACCGACTACATGGCTCCCCGTTATGAGGAGGATGATCAAAAATACATATATATAGGAACTGTGGGGAAACTGATGCCTTCTTTCTATGTGGTAGGAAAGGAAACACATGTTGGCCAGCCGTATAAAGGTCTTGATCCAAATTTAATTACCAGTGCTATCATAACTCAGGTAGATAAAAATATAAAGTATTCAGATGTAGTGGAAAAAGAGGTATCCCTGCCGCCGATTACTCTTAGAAACAGAGATTTAAAAGAGGAATATTCGGTACAGATTCCAAAGACAGCTAATCTTTACTTTAACTATGCTACTCATATAAGCACACCTGACATGGTACTCCAGAAGATGAAGACAGCTGCTCAAGGGGCATTTGAAGAGGTAGTGGATCTTCTTAATGACAGATACACAGATTTCTGTGCTGCAAGTAAGTTCCCTCATACAAAACTTCCGTGGGTTCCAAGAGTGCTAACCTATGATGAGTTGTACCAGTTGGTTCATGCAGAGATGGGAGAGAAGCTGGAAGCGGCTGTAGAAAAGTATAAGAACGAACTTCTAGGTAAGGAAGAGATAGACGAAAGAGATTTTGGTCTGAAGGTTATTGAAAAGGTGCACTCTCTCTGGTCGGATAAGAATCCAGTAGTAATATTATACTATTCGCCGCCATACTATCCACACATCTATGTAAACGGGTCAAACCAAAAGGAAATAGCACTTTTAGAGTCTGTTTCTCAGGCAGTAGAAAGCCATGATCACGGTTATAATGTTATAAATAAAAAATTCTATCCTTATATTTCAGACCTGAGTTTTGTTTCAGCACCTCAAGATGAAGAGGTCTTAAATACATTGACTCTCAATATGCCTGCTTTTGGAAGTAAGTATGACCTTCCTATAAAAGATATGCAAAAACTAAATCTGCCAGTAGTAAATATAGGACCATTTGGTAAGGATGCCCACCAGTACACTGAAAGAATAGAAAGGAAATATTCCTTTGATGTGGCACCAAAGTTTGTTTATGAAACTCTTAAAAACCTTCTCAAGGGATAAAATTTGGCTTTCAGGGCATAATATCGTTTTTCATTAGGAGGGTGATGTAATTTATGGATAATTTTTTAGCGGTTATAGGTAGTATATCAGGTTGGATTTGGGGACTTCCCATGTTAATATTGTTGAGTTTTGGAGGTATATATCTGTCGATTCGACTGGGATTCTTTCAAATCAGGTATGCACCATATATTATAAAGCAGACATTTGGAAAAATGCTAAGTAAGCCAGAAGGCGGAGAGGGGACGGTATCTCCCTTCCAGGCAGTTACAGCAGCTCTAGCATCTACGGTTGGAGCTTCAAATATTATAGGTGTTCCTGCAGCAATTTGCTTTGGAGGACCTGGTGCTATATTCTGGATGTGGGTTATGGCAGTCCTTGGAATGGCTGCAAAGTTTGCTGAAGTAGTTTTGGGATACAAATACAGAGAGAAAAATTCTGAGGGGGAGTATGTAGGGGGACCTATGTACTATATGACAAAAGGTCTGAATATGAAGTGGCTGGGAACTTTATTCTCATTCTTCCTTATGCTTGAAATTATACCAAGTGTAATGATACAGTCTAACTCTATCACAGCTTCAGCCAAAGAATCTTTCAACATTTCACCTACAATAACAGGAGCAGCACTCTTTATCCTCGTTGCCGTTGTTGTTATTGGAGGAATTAAGAGAATAGGAAAAGTAACAGAAAAGCTGGTACCTCTTATGGCAGGTGTCTACATACTGGCATCTGTAATTATTCTATTAATGAATATAGATAAGATCCCTGGAGTATTATCTATAATATTTACCTATGCATTTACACCTATGGCAGCAATTGGTGGATTTGCCGGTTCAGCTATAGCCGCTACAGTACGTTGGGGAGTAGCTAGAGGAGTGTATTCTAATGAAGCTGGTATGGGTACAGCACCAATAGCCCATGCAGCAGCAGTAAACGATCATCCTGTAAGACAGGGACTATGGACAATATTTGAAATAATTATCGATACTCTGGTAATCTGTAGTGCTACCGCTTTCGTAATTCTTTCATCTGGTCTATGGAATGCTCCTGGTGCCCTCGACAATCCGTCGGGACTTCCAGCTGCAGCTTTTACCCATTACTTTGGAGCTGCTGGAGGATACATGGTTACAATATCACTGTTGTTCTTTGTACTTTCGACAATAATAGTTATTATATTCTACGGAGAGAAGCAGGCAGAATTTCTTTTTGGTCTTAAATTCTCAAAAGTTATGAGATATGTATACCTTGGGTCTATCATTGTAGGAGCTATAGGGGGAGCAAGGTTACTCTGGCAGTTCTTAGATCTTCTGTTGGCGATGATCATCATACCTAATATGTATACGATAACTCGTCTTAGTGGTGAAGTTGTGGCTCTTACCAAGGAATTCTTTACAACACCTGGTAAGTACTACCTAAAGGATATAAACAAGAAGCAGCCGTCTAAAAAAGAAGTTTAATTAAGGAAAAAATATATAGTTGATTTTATGCCAATATATTGGATAACTTTTATAATTACTAAACTAGTTAGGCTTTTAGAATATTTATTCTAAAAGCCTTTCTTCATATTTAATTGCTAATTGCCCTAATACCTGATCCCATCCCCTTATTCAAGATATATTCCATCAAAAAATATTGGAAAATTTTAAGTACTATTTTAATTGTTCAATTAGTTGATAAATTTAGTATTGATTATTATTGGCTTCATTTTCTATAATCATTATCACCGCTGGAGTTATTTTATTTTGTTGTCTACTTGACAGGGTTAAGGCTAATTAGGAGTGTCCTTTTAAGTCTGATTTTATTGACTTTGAATACGAAAGTTACAAAAAGAATATTTAAGAACTTTCATTTATTGCTGGTTATTTAAAATTTTAAATTTAATGGTAATATCTTATGTTTTTCATTTTTTTAAAACCATTACTAAATCCATTTAAATTGACTTTAATAACACTGGATCCTAGACTATGAGAATATGCTAAAATTGCTGTATTTCCATTTTTAAAAGAATTTATTATTTTTCTATTTATATCCCCAAAACAATTCTTTTTAAGTGTGTCGCTTTTATCGCTCGTTAAATTTAGCATACTAAATATTACACGATTTTATGCTCTATTACAACAAGTTTTATCACACTTTACACTTAGGTTAAAAACAACACAGTATTATAGTATATAATTTTTTAAAATTTGAAAAAATGCCTGGAAGAAAACAGAACTCTGGGATCTGCTCAGCTGTAAGGGTACCTGTAAAGGGCATCACCAAAATACTAAAAATTTGTGCTATAAATTAAGAATTTCACGAAAAGTGGGAAGAATCAAAAAAAGACCTAGATTTTTAAGTCTAGATCTTAGGAGTTTCTATTAAGTATTTTAATTTATCAGGTGTTATTATTTCCATATGGTATCTTTTTTAGTATAATAAATACAACCTTTTAACTTATAGTAATTTAAATTTTGAAGTATTGTTCTTAACTGATCTTCATTATTTACTATCTATATAATATTGAGGCACTAAATTAATCATAGTGGTATCTACATTGTAATATAACTATTTTATCATCTTCCACTATATAAACTATTCTATGTTCTATATCTAATCTTCTAGACCAAAGTCCTTTTAAATTATTTTTTAGTGGCTCGGGTTTACCTATCCCTTGAAACGGTGTCCTAATTATATTCTCTATTACCTTGATTAGCCTTTTAAATTTTTTTTTATCATTAATAGCCCAGTAATTATAGTCTTCTAATCCATTTTCTGTAAATTCTATTCTCATTACTTTTCACCATTTAATTCATCTAATGTAAAACTGGTAGTATTCCCATCTTCATATTGCTTAATAGAATCAAATAATCTGTTCCCGTTAGCCCTAGAAGATAAAAGGTGTATAGTTTCAGACAAAGATTCATAATCTTCTCTAGATGTTAATATCATATCCTCTTTGTTTGCAGTAGTTATTATAATGGGCTCGTGATCTTCTCTAGATTGATCTAAGTATTTTTTAAAATTTTTCCTAACATCGCTTGAATTTGCTACTTTCATTTTCATCTCCTCCTTTATTATATTTATATTGTACATGATAACGTACATTATTTCAATTTTATTTTAGGCGATCTAAGTGTTCGCGTATGCGGTTACTTGATCACCAACCCAATCGGATAGTTCGGAAGTGCTTAGAAACAAAAGAAATGCCTAAATAAGATATCTCTAACTTTAAAAAATAGTTATTTATACATTTTTATATTTTAATCTTCTAAGAAAAGTTCATACTCTTCATTTAATTTATCTTTTTTATCAAGCCAGGTCAAATAGTTGAAATAACTCTCAACATTTTCATGAGTCATTTTTTCATTACTGGATAAAAATGCTTTTAAAATTAATTCTTTATATTCTCCACAATTAAATAATAGATCAAAAACAATTAATTCCTTTTCTAAATCTTGGGTAAAAGTCTTAATTCTAGAAAAATTATATTTAAATTCTTTTATAATTTTTTCATTATATTTTAGTGTTAATTCTTTCATACAAAGACTACCTAAAATAGCTGATTTAGCTATTTCCTTTAAAAATTCATATTCTTTTTTTAGATATCTTATTTCAGCAGCAGACTTAATAATTACAGATTTTTTAGAATCATCAATTTTATTTTCAAGGAGAATATGATTGATAACCATATCATTGTATTCGATTATTGATTTTAGAAAATTAGAACATCTAGTGTCTATAGATATTAATTTTTTAGTTATTCTTTCTGTAAATTCTACATCAAAAGAGCTGATATTTTTCTCTTTATCATCAAAATCTTCATCTTACGTTGTCAAATTAAATGCAACACTTTTCAATTTCACCCCAAAATACTTCTTTTGGGGTTTTCCAATTTAAACACTTCCTTGGTCTATTATTAATTTTGTTTACCGCTTTATAAAATTCACATCTCTTTATCTTACTAAAAATAGTCCCTTTAGGGAAAGTTCTCCTTAATAAACCGTTTGTATTCTCATTTGTTCCTCTCTCCCATGAGTGATAAGGGTTAGCAAAATAAGCTTTAATACCTAATGCTTCCTCTAATTCTTTAAATTTAGAGAATTCTTTCCCGTTATCCGATGTAAATGTTTTTATGTATTCTTTAGGTATATATTTAAAATTCTCTATTGTTGCCTCATTAAAAGTATCTGATTTTCTATTAATCATTAGCTCCGCTACAAGATATCTTGATTTCCTATCAACATAAGTCATCATAGCACCTTTTTTTCCTGCGCCAACGATAGTATCGCTTTCAAAATGACCAATCTCACTTCTATCATTCGCTTCTTCAGACCTTTCTTCTATCATCTTTTTATTAGGAGTGTACTCACCATCAACTGAATTTCTATTAATTTCTCTATAAATACTAACTCTATTTTTCTTTAATTTAGCTGCAATAAAACTAATTGATTTTTTTTGCGCTAAAAATTTAAATATACTTTCTCTTTCTTCAATGGTAAAATGTTTATGATTCATAAATACTCCTTTAATGTTTGGTCGCACTTACATTATACCAAGGAAATATTTATGAATTTTTTTTGTTGCATTTAATTATACAATTCAAGTATTTAAAAAATTAAATTTATATGTCTTAAAATTAAAAACTAAAAAATAATATTTTTTGGTTCCTTTTGTTATACAAAAAAATAACTGTATATTTACTCAATTTTTCCATCATATCAGTTGAAAATCTAAATAACTACATACAGAAACTCTTCTCTCCCTTAATTTATTATCTATTCTACACTCACTAATTCAAAAACTAATAAATTGCTAGAAAGAAATAGTTATTTTGATTTTTATATGTTATAATCTAATTAAGAATTAGAGTGAACTTCAACTTATCACTAGGTAAAAGCATGAAAAAAAGTCGGATTAGTTACCCGACTTTTTTTATTTTTTGATGTTTTTCAAGAACTCATGATATTATTACCTTGGGCGGCTTTATTTACCTCAGCATAAAGAGTTATCATGCTTACTCTTTATGACTCCAATATAGGGAGGTGGTAAATTGAAACTAGTAACTCTAATTTTAGAATTAATTATTGTGCTTATTAAATACTTTAGTTAATACCAAAAATATTGTCGCCTATGACCAAGGACTAACTACCCTTGGTCTTTTTTTATCATTCAAAATCTTAACAATTTTCTTAAATTATTATAGATTTTATATTTATGAAATAAGATTATACTCTTCATCTAATTTCCCTTTTTCCAGAGTTTATTTCTCCATCATAAAACACCTCTCCTGTTTCATAGTAAGATATTTGCTTCCCTTCTAAATAACCTAATTTATAATTAAGATTATTTTTGAGGTATTTATTATAAATTTTACAAATTACAGTAAAGTTAGGAGCTTTATCAAAGCCTAAAATTTTTAAAACGATTAAATCCTCATTCAATAATTTTTCTAAAACTTAAACTAGAGTTATGTGCTTTGTAAATCATAAGAATAAATACTTGTCCTAAATAATATTTTCTAGGTCTTCCAAAAGTATTAGCTTTAAATAGTTCTGGAAATTTCTTTCTAAGAATTTTTAAAGTTTGAAATAAAAAATTGTTATTTATCATAGATTGAGGTATATACATAAGTAATCATATCCTTTCGTAATTAATTGGTTTGGTCATTTATTACTATATATTAGATATGATTTTTAAATTTTTTGTAAATTACTTTTGCAACACTCTATACTTCCTCTAACTTAACTTTTTTACTAACTATTTTATTAGCAATATCAGTATCCTCAAATAATGGAGATTCGAATTGATGATTTCTTCCAATATTAATAAATCCACAGAGAAGAAGGCCGGATAAAAGACCCCAGGCGGCTCCTCTAGTTGCTATAACAGCAGCCATAATTCCTGCAATTCCCAAATCATTAACTGTTTTTGATTTCAGAACTCCAACTCTAATAGATACATATCCCTGGATAAGCATAGTAGCAGCAAGAGCAATCCCTAATATTGGTTTGACCAGAGTAACAATAGGAAGGAGTAAATACCCAGAAAGAGTCCCATACCTATAGGAAATAGCTCCTCCATGAATAGAGTCCATCGTTTCTCTGCCATTTTTATATCTTTCGCAAAGAACTACCTGCATTGCAGCTGCAAGTGGTCCAGACATAGTAAGGTCAGGTCCAAAAATAGACATCAATAAATTTCTTAATCCAAAAATTAAATGAGAACGATTAGGATTATAGTCTATAATCTCATCTGGCCTTTCTTTACTAGCATTTTCAAGTAAACATTGAGTCTGAATCATATCTCCAAAAAGTACAATATAACACGATATTACCATCGGAATCCCACCGATAAACATCTTTAAGGGAGGTAATCCCAATCCAAAGATAGTCCAATTATTAAATAATTCCTTAAATGCAAGATTTGTAATTCCCCACTCGATATTAGGTATACTAGCTTCACCTACTAATGGTCCTATAAATATAGCTAATATAACTATAGGGAGAGATCCCATATTTGAAAGAGTTTTAGTAAATTTATTGAGATTTCTTTTACTTTTAAAGTGACTTGAAAATAAAAAATAAAAACCAATACCCATACAAATTACAATGGACACAGGATGTTTTTCAAAATTTCCACCTTTTTTTAATATTGACATGATAGCAGAGATTCCTGCACCTAAAATAACCCCCGACTTCATAGCATTGGGGACAATAGATGTAACTTTTTTACCCAGACCTGTAATACCTAAAAAAATAGCTAATATCCCTAAAGAAAATTGAAATGCTATAAGTGCATGAACTCTCTCAGGTCCAACAGGGTATTGACTGATATGAAGCATAAGTAATGGAATAGCAGGTGTTATCCACCCAGGTATAACTGGATCTCCTAAAATTATATGGGCAAAATATAATATTCCATTTAAAACAACAACGGTCATTGCTACTTCAAAAGGCATTCCCAGATACTCCTGCAGCATAGGAATAGCTCCTAAACATACTGCACATAATAATAATCCCTGGAAAAAATCAACTTTTTCAAATTTTAGATGGATCAATGGTAATCTTATTTTAAATAAACCAGCAGGGATATAAGGTTGTTCTTTCCCGTACTCTCTTTTCATTATCATAATTTCCTCCTCCTTAAACTAGACTGTTACAAAAATATTGAAATATTTTCAATGCTTTTACAATAATCTATTGTATCTTGTTATTTTTTTCTCTATTAATTATAAAAAATTAAAGTTCTAAAGCTTCTAATCCTGCTGTAGCTACAGCAATGTCTTCTTCTACACTTCCCCCACTGACTCCAATTCCACCTATTACCTTTCCATCTACAACTATAGGCAAACCTCCACCAAACGGAATAATTCTTCCATTATTCGTATGATTTAATCCAAATAGATCAGATTCTGGCTTTATTTTTTCTGTAAGTTTATCAGTTGCTCTTTTCATTGTTGCTGCTGTAAATGCTTTATCTATAGCGATACTGATACTAGTTATAAAGGCATCCTCCATTCTTTGAATATAAAGAATATGACCTCCTGCATCTACTACTGAAAAAACAAAGGACTTACCTATTTCTTCACACTTTTCAAGAGCTTTCTCTCCCATTAATTTTGCTGCTGCTAAAGTTATTATCTTTGTGTCTTTAAACATATTGGCTTCTCCTCTTGTTTAAATTATTAATTTTTATCTTTTTATAATATCTATTAAAAAAACTCCCAAACGTTTAGAAAATTTTCTAAACACCTGGGATGTATTTTATAAGGTTTTTATTTTATAATGCTTTTCTATAAAGTTCGATCATATCTTTTAGAGTTGTCTGTCTTGGATTAGCTAAGACATTTCCACTCTTCATAGCATCCTTTGCCATCTCTTCGATCATCTCTTCTTTAACTCCTACTTCTGAAAGTGATTTTGGAATTCCAAAGTCAGCATTTAATTTTCTAAGTTCTTCTACTAACATCTCTGGTTTAAAGTTTTTTACAACTTCATTACCTTTACGTACATAGTTATAAATTACTTCATAACGTCCATTATCAGCCAGAGCATTATACTCCATAACTGTTGGAAGAAGGACCGAATTTGCAACACCATGCGGCACGTGGTAAAACGCACTTACTGGATGACTCATAGCATGTACATTCCCAAGTTTTGCCCATGCAAATGAGATTCCAGCAAAATTACTTCCTGTCATCATTGCACATGCAGCTTTTTCATCTTTTCTATTTGCTACAAACCTACGAATATTTTTACCGATTAATTCCATTGCTTTTTCAGCCATTGCATCTGTAAATGGTGAAGCGTTTCTTGAAAGATATGCTTCTATTGCATGGATCAGTGCGTCTACACCAGTTGAAGCTGCAATTGATGCAGGTGCAGTCATAATTAGTTCTGGGTCTAAGATTGCATATTTAGGAAGAGTTTCATAACTAATCATTGAAAACTTATAGTTTTTCTCTTCATCTGTAATTACACATGATGCAGTTGCTTCACTTCCAGTTCCTGCTGTTGTAGGGATTGCGATCATTGGAACTATTGGTCCTGGAACCTTATTCATTCCCTCATAATCTCTGATATCTCCACCATAAGAAGCAAGTACTCCTACGGCTTTTGCAACATCTAATGGACTTCCTCCACCAAGAGCTACAATACTTGTTGCGCCACACTCTTTATAAGATGCAGTTGCTTCGTTTACAACATCTATTGTTGGATTAGGTACTACATCTAGATAAGCTGTGCATTTGATTCCACTAGCTTCAATGATGTCCTTTACTTTCTTTACTACACCTATACTTTCTAATCCACGGTCAGAGATTAAAAATACATGCTCTGAATTGTTTTCTTTCATTATTTCTGGAAGTCTCTTTAAGCTTCCTATTCCAAACTCGATATTTTGTGGTATTTTAAATCTAAAATCTTTCATTATTTTCCTCCTAAAAATGGCTTAACTCCCATAAAGGGAGTTTACCTTTAAACTCTAAAACTAAATTATTTTATAATTAAGCACCATGTAGTTGCTCATTAGCCTTTTTATTCTTTACAACGGTATAGATATATCCTAGACCAACTATTGTAAGAGCAATAGATGACATCTTAATCAATTCAGGAGTCCATGGAACATTACTCTTAAACATATTTACTCCAATTAACATTAAGACAGCGTATACAATACGTAAAAATTGTACTCTGTTGATCTTTTCTAAAAATCTCATACCAAAGAAGAACCCGATTCCAGCCATAGGTAATCCTATAAGTAGTGCACTTGTTAGATATGCTCTATTTGCTACCGGTACATTGTTATATTGAGCGAATGCATTCCATATATTAAGGATGCACCATAACCATGTCATTGTATTACGGAATTTTTTCTTATCCTTTACTGCTTCTAATGTATAAACAGTAATTAATGGACCTCCGATAGTAAATGCTCCATGGACAACTCCACCTAATATAAGACATCCGTAACGAAATATTTTTTTTACTGTTGTATCTTCTGCTTCGTCCTCTTCTTTTTGTTTAATAACCAGGGGCTTTATGATGTGTTTATGAATATTCATAGTTGCAATAACAATGATCATTCCACCAATACCGATCTTTGCCGTTTGAGGACTAATACTAGTAAATAATTTGTTTCCAATTAAGATTCCTGGTGCACAGAGAGCTACAATCTTAGCTAAATCCTTCCAAGAAACATCTTTTCTTCCTTTAATCCCTAGGTAATATAGGAAAGGTAATGTGATGATCGTACCATACGGTACTCCAATAGCCGTTCCTAATATTCCATTTGTAACTGGTGCAGCAATAACAGTACATCCAAACCCTGTAGTACCTTGAACAAAGAATCCAACAATTTGCATTAAACCAACAAGTATAAAATCAAAATTCATATTTTTCTCCCTTTAAATAATTAAATAATATTATCAGTCAAATAGATACAAAGATCTATTTGACTCCTCCCCTATGAAAAAACATAGGGATCAATAGTTTATATTTTGTAATAATCTTTTTATGTTTCAATTAAAAATTAAGCTCTGTACGTTGAATTAGATCTTTTTGTAGTGGTTTCCCAAGCTCTACAAAGTAAGCGCTATATCCAGCTACACGTACTAGCATATCTTTATAATTTTCTGGATTTTTTTGTGCTGCTTTCATAGTTTCAGAACTCATGATGTTAAACTGAACATGCATCCCTTGCTTTGCGATATACTCATCGATGAAACTGATCAAGATGTCTCTTCCCTCTACTCCTGATACAGCTTCTTCTGGAAATCTTAGATTTAATAAAGTTCCATTACTTGCAAGACTATGATCTACCTTTGCTACAGAGTTTACCAGAGCAGTCGGTCCACAAATATCATGAGATCCTCCATCAGTATGGACAGGTCCCATATTATCAGAGATTGGTTCATTGTTCCTACGACCATCTAGTGAGGCATTGGTATATAATCCCATCCCTACATTGGCATTTACTGTATATACCCCTGGACTAAAATCTCCACCTCTAAGGTTTTTTCTCCCTTTTATATGTCTGCAGTAACATTCAAACATAAATTTAAATAGATCATCTGCTGCATCATCATCATTCCCAAAGTGGGGAACTTTTGAACTATTTACAAGGGCATATATCTTTTCATGACCTTCCCAATTATCTTTTACAGCTTTAAGTAACTCAGCACCGGTGTAACGTTTATCATCAAACATTAATTTTTTAATAGTAGATAGTGAATCTGCACAAGTAGCAATACCACTACCTTGTGGAGCAGTACCATTATATTTAACTCCTCCCTCGGTCATATCTTTTCCACTTTCAAGACAACCTTCAAAGAAAGCAGAAACATATGGAGTAGGTTTCACTATTCTATGTACATCTTCCATTATGTTTAAACAGCTGCATAGTTGGTCACACCAGTAAGCAAATTGCTTATCAACACTTTCAAGAACTTCATCAAAACTTTTATAAGTTTCTAAACTTCCCGTATTTGGACCAAGTTCTATCTCATTTAATGTACGTCCTCCATTAATTACCATTTCCATCATCTTAGCTGTATTTACATAACCTGCATCTAACCAACCAAATTCTTTTCCTGGAAGTGATGGCTCTACACAACCTACAACACAATAATCTCTTGCTTCTTCTAATGTTACTCCCTTACTTAACATAGCTTTGATTGCTGGACCATCATTAAAGATCTTTGGATGTCCATAACCTGCTCTTGTACATTCAGTTGTTTTAACCTTTAGTTCATAAGGTGTATTTTCGTGCATACGTACACAAACCCAAGGGTTCATCATTCTTGTATGAGCTGATCCTTCTAACATCAACATAGTTAGATCATTAGTTGCATCCTTACCGTCTTTATCTATTCCACCAATAGTAAGACTCTCTCCTCCGAACCCACGTCCATTACGTACTTTTACTGTACCTTTATCCTTTAATTTTGTAGGATTATTCATCTTTACATATAATACTTCTATAAGTTCCAAAACAAACTCTTTAGTAATTTCATTATTTTTCATATCAGCTTCATAGAAAGGATTTAACCACTGGTCCATACGTCCATAAGAGATCGAGTGACCATTTCCTTCTATTTGGATAAGTGTAGTTGCAAAGTTAAATAGCTGTAATGCCTGCCAAAAAGTCTTAGGAGCATCTCCTGATATTACATGACAGTTAGCTGCCATATCTTCTAGTTCTTGTTTTCTCTTTTCATCAGTTTCCACTGCTGCCATATCCTCTGCTAGTTTTGCATAACGAGTGATATATTTTTTAGAAGCTTCTAACATGATAATCGTTGCCTTATAAAAATCTCTTTTCTCTCCATACTCTGGATCAGCCTTACTTAGTTTTGAAAAATGAGTCTTAGCTTCCTCGATTACTCCACTATATCCTAATGTCATTAGTTTCTTATAATCCATTGCAAAGTGACCTATCCCTGCAAAATGATAGTTATTTGTTTGAAATACTTTTTCTCCTACATGGGAACCTTTCTTTTGTTCCTCATCTAGTCTTATATTTATAAGATCGTCAGCACACTTCCCTTCCCAATATTTACAAAGTTCTAAAATTTCTTGTTTTTCTTTCTCATTTCTTATATAAAATTGATCGTTTGAACGTTCCTCAAATGGAGAATTTAATATCTCGTCGGTGATCCATTTTACAGAGAATTCAGGATATATTGGTGATGCTTTTGCTGGTGCTGCTATCTCACCTAAAATTAGATCTTCATCATAGATACTAAGTGTTGTATTAAGTAATATATTTTCAAAAGCATAGGCACATTGAAGTTTACGTGGAGCTGATTCATTATTTTGATAAGCTTCTGTTACCAATCTAAATCTTTCTACATCTATATCATATGGTCTATCTAAAAATGTCTGTCTAAGATTATTTACACGTGGATATGGAGACCAGTCTTCATGATTAACTTGGTAGCCTATACTATATACTTTATCAAAAGCTTCTGTTCCACATGGATTTGTTTTATTCATTTTCATTAAAATCCCCCCTAATATATGTTGTTTTATTTATTCTTTTTCCTTAGTCCCTACTAGACAATGAATCCCTCTACTATTAAAATACTGTGCAATCTCATGGATGTGTTTTTGAAATGATTCTCTATTAATTTGAACACCTTTCATCTTATAGGTCATTCCTAGTGAGTTATATTTTTCTTCACCGAGACGCATAAAACTCAAGAGCTGTAGTGTTCTTACACGGCCACCAAGTTCATTTAATATAAAATCTGCTGTGGCTTTGATATTTTCCATATCATCATTTACATTTGGAATAACAGGAATTCTTAGAATAAGCTCCCGATCTTCCCTTGCAAATCTCTTCAGATTTTCTAAGATCCTGTCATTGTATACTCCAGTATATTTTTTATGAATATTTGTATCCATATGTTTTATATCTGAAATTATTAGATCCGTATATGATAATATCTTTTCGATCTCCTTCCAGTCACCATAGAAGCTGGATTCAAGGCAGGTATGAATTTCTTCATCTTTGCAGACCTTAAAAAGTTCTGCTACAAAATCACTTTGAAGAAGTGGTTCCCCTCCGGAAACTGTAACACCACCACCAGAACGCTCATAATAACCTTTGTCCTTACGAATTTCTTTCATACACTCTTCTACAGACATAGATTTACCCCATTGCTTGATTGCATCTGAAGGGCAGGCATCATAACAAGCAAGCCAATCTGTAGATTTACTAGAATCTATAGAAGTCAGTTTACCATCTGTAAAAGTCAGCATACTTTTATCAGGACAGACATCTTCACACGAACCACATTTTTCATGGGAAATGCATTTATTTTTGTATACACCTGGTTCTATAGAAACCTTAAAACTCTCAGGATTACCACACCAATCACATCGAAGGGGGCATCCTTTTAAAAATAACTCTGTACGGATTCCAGGTCCGTCGTGTATTGTAAAACGCTGAATATTGAAAATAATTCCTTTCTGTAACATTTGATCACCTCCTCTAAACATCAATTTTAAAAAATAATTAATTCACATTATTGAAAACAATCTAACTAGCTTTTAGATATTTTCAACATTGTTACTTATTTTTAAAAGAACTTAATCTTTATATTTTGTTATTTTTTTATCTTGCTAAAATTATATCCTAAAATTAACATAAAAGCGTCTCTTTAGGACACTTTAAATTCAAATTTCACTCTTTATTCTGGTTTATATATATTTTTTTTTCTCCTAATCATACTTTTTGGCCTTTTTTATTAAAATAAAGGGAAAAAATACTTTTTTAGATGTTAAAATTCCCCGTAAAAGCACTAAATTCATCTAATATCTCTTGGAAATAAAAATTTTAAGATATTAATGTGTAATTTTTAACATAAATATATATTATATACTAATATCTATTTAAAAGCGGTAATAAATGTTACCGAATATTTAAATTAAATCTGTTATAATATAATTAAGTTTATTTCAAATAGCGTTATATAATTAAATATATAAAATAAATATTTAGAATTTTTCTAAGAGGAGGAGGCATTAATTTGAATAGTTTAGAATTTCCTGTTACACTGCTGCCAAAATCTGTAAAGGATAAAATAAAATTTAAAAGATATAAAAAAGGAAATCTCTTATATGGACAGGGAGATGATAAAGTTTTTTATATAAAAAAAGGAAATGCAATAAAAATAAGATGTGATGAAGATGGGGAAAAGATCTTTCCTTATATGTTTTCTGACGATGAGTTTGTAGGAGTTAATGCATGCTTTACAAATGGAAGTGACTGGGATTGGGAAGTTATAGCATCTAGTAATGAAGTTACAGGATATGAAATACCGACTTCTATCTTCAAAAAGTATATCCTAAGTACGTCTTTATTTATGGAGGACTATATGCCAAAATGTACAAATATACTTTTTCAGGGACTTAGAGGTTTTTATATCTATTCTCAGGGAGGCGCTGCTGCTTACTATGCTTATATAATATCAAATTATTTTTGTAAAGACAGCAATACTTTTTATTTTGACAGTTACACTCAGCTGACCAGAGCAGTGTATGTAAATAAATCTACCCTTTATAAAATAACCAATCAATTTATTCATGAAGGTATTATAGAAAAATATAAAAACAGCATAAAGATAATAGATAGAAAAGCATTAATAAAATACTTTGACTCTTATAAGTATTAACACTTTTACAGCAAATTCTCCGGAGCAACTTAACGGAAAGAAAAATCATTTGAAATTTATATGGCAGAAGGCAGAAATAAAATTTCTGCCTTTTTTAATTTTATACTTTGTGTTATATTGTTCAAAATAGACACTCTTAAATGTAAAATTATAGTTTTCATAAAATCTCATGGGATATTTTATCCTGTTAACATAAAAAAATTGGAAGGGGGAGATAGAAATAGATATTAAATTTAGTAACCATAAAACAGGAAGGGTGGCTATAGCAGGGCATGTAGGATGCGGTCACTGCCATAGTTTGAACAATCAGGTACAGGATGATTCACCTGGATTGTCAGTAGTTCTTTCCCTTTTTAAAAAAGCAACGGGAATAGATCTTACTATAGAAAAATTTAAATTTGAGGAAAATAAAATTACCGCTATTTTAAAAAATGGTGGAGAAGGCCATGGAACAGTTAAAAGAAAATATACATTGCAGGAAAAAAAAATTATTAATAGTTTAAGGGGGAAAGAAGCTATTAATACCCATACCATAGTCCTGGAAGCATTTGGAAGAATTTATGGTCAGGGAGTTATGGAAACACCTGTAGCTGTTCAAACAGCAATTGCAAATGCCGCTTTAAATAGTTTTACCAAAAACTATCCTAGTAAGTTTATTTCAACTGTTGAAGATATTGAAAATAATATTGGGAATATAGTTGGAACAGTTTTAGAGATCAATAATATTCCGGTTAGTGTATTAGGAACAGTAAATGCAACTGAAGGAGGAATAGGACCAAATGAAGATTTAGAAGGAAATTCACCTAATTATTCAAAAAAATTAATTATAAAAAAATTAGGGATGGATAAATTACCTACTTTAATTATCGAAGCTATGATCTATTCTAAATTTTCAAAGGGTTTAGAAAAACCAACTTATTTCGTAAGAGGAGATGCGACAGACGATAACCCTTTTGTTGTGGAGGCAGTTGTTAAAGCTGCTAAAGATTTAGGAATAGAATGTAAATTTTTTGATGGAGCTGCAAAGAGAATAAAAGGAGCTTTAAAAAGTAATACTGAAAAAGTAGCCAATAGAATAATTGAATTAGGAAAAGCATTAAAAATAAGTGAATTTTCAAAAGATAAAGTTCAGATCATCTCGGATCTAGCCGATATTATCAGCCAGGATTGTGGTGGAATAAGCTTTATGTCCAATGAACTTCATGGGGAAATTGGTGGTGCTGGAATGATAAAAAAAACAGGAGCAGTGATAAACTTAGTTGTCACAGAAGAATACAGTAAAGAGAATCCAATCCCTTATCTGACAGAAGCAGATTTGAAAGATTATTTGAATTTAACTGTTGCTTCTATAGAAAAATTAATTGAAAATATAGATATGGCAACTAATCATATATTTTCCGTAAAATAAATATAATTTAGATCCTAAAATGGATGAGGTACACTTTCTTCATGGGGATATCCCACAGGGAATAATGCTACCGATATTATGTTTTCAGGCAGCAAGAATGTATCTCTAATTTTGGGGGGATTAAAATGACCAACCCAGGTAGTCCCAAGATTAAGATTAGTTATTTCTAACATCATTTAGAAAAAGTGAGCTTTTCTTTCCTCTATTTCTTTTGCTCATGAAAAGAAATGGAGTCAGTTAAGGGCGACACCCTTAGAACTTTTTTTGTCCCACTTTGTTCGTTTCGATTCATGATTATTAATTTTTCATAGATCAAGCAGTGTTGGCATAAAATCAATATTAGCAGATAACCTATCAATTTTTCTGTTTCTTGTATTTTCTTTATACGGGATATTCATTATAAAAGGAACTCTGTGTCCATCTTCATATTCTGAGTTCTTTTTTCCTCTGTATCCTCCATTATAGCCTATTGTAGCAAGACCGGGTTTTTCATCTAACTTAACTCCTCCTGTATGAATTGTATTCCTTATAAAAATAGTTCCTACCGAATCTCTAAGTTCAACCCCTGCTTCCTTCCCCATACAAGTGTAGTTCATATAGGCAAAAAGGTTATTTTCAATAATATCATCCTTACTTTTCATTTTTAATGCTGAACCATCTAAATAAGTAAAATTACAATTCCTAATAACATTACCGTAAGATAAAAAAACTTTGCTGTGGGATTTTAATTCTTTAGTTGGTATCGATGTAGTAAATTTACTTACCTCAGGAAGTGATAATCTCTTAACATTAGCTTGTTATAACTAGGGTATAAGAATTCACAATCTTCTATAGTAATATTATTGCTGTCAATAAAATTGAATGTCCCACTAAAAAAATTAAGACCTTTAATTTCTATATAACTGGATAAATTACCTGTTAATACATAGGATAAAGTTCTACCCCTAACTTCCATGTTTTGAGGATTTTCTTTTGACAATGTCATTAAATAAAGTGTTTTTTCATTTTTATCATAGAACCATTCCCCTGGAACATCTAAACACTCTAATTTCCCTTCAATAAAATAACCCGATCTATCATCGGTATTTTTTTTCTTAAAAACATCGGTCATTAGATATTTTCTTTCCTTTGCTTTCTCTTTTGCGGGTTTTATAGCATATTTAGTGTATGTAAAATTATCTTTTCAGATCCATCTATAATAACCCTTTCATTGTTATAGGGTAAAATCTTTATTGGGTAATCTTTTTTTCCCTTCTCTCCGAAGAAGAAGTACCTACTTATCTCAAAATAGGGATACTACCCTTTGAAATTTCAGAGTTATCAAAACCTGTTACAGTAACGCTCTAAAAATGTTTTGGATTAGAAAAAAAGACTGGCTCTAATTATATTCTTAAGGCGAACTTCCTTTATTATAAAAATAGAAGCTCCAGTTGGAGCTCCTATTTATGTTAAGGATTTATTTTTTACTTGATTTAGGGAAGGACCGCCTTTTGGAATTTTTATTTAGCTATAGTGAGATATTTTTCTCTGTTTCAAGATCAAAGATGTGACACTTCTCCATGTCAAATCAAAACTTATAGTCAACTCCGTTAGTTGTTTTATTTACTTTAGCTGAATCAAATCTTGCTGCAAACTGAGTTCCTGCTATATCAGAGTGTTTGAAGATAGCTTCATGCTTACTATTTCCAATTAAGATTATATCTGCTCTGCATATACCTACATACTTTATTTGAAGTAGTGCTTCCCCCGGCTGACAAACTGGATTTTCTACTTCAACTAATTGGACCTTATTAGGTTCATGGATGTGAACAACTTTAATTTAATAATCCTCCTTGGAATATATATTTTTAATTTAAAAAAATTAACTAAACAATATATCCATTAAAACTCAATACAAGACCAGAATTTCTTCCCTGTCTCAGATAGATGGTCATCCATCTCGTTCCTTTTTCTTTTTAAATTTTCTCTCATTTCTCTAACCACAGGCTTAAATTCTTCTTGATGAGCTAAGTCATTTAATTCATTTGGATCTCCCTCTATATCAAACAACTGAGTTCTACGAACATTATTGAAAACATATTCTATCAGCTTGTACTTCTTATTTTTAAATCCTCTTACAGTTGATTTATATGCTAGATAAAGTTCATCTCTTCCCTCTTGATTCTCTCCTACTAACATAGGTTTAAAACTATTTCCTTCTACAGTTTGAGGTATCTCTATCCCTGTTAATTCACAAAGAGTAGGGAATACATCTTGAAGATATACATACTCTGAATTAACTATATCCTTAGATATTCCAGGTCCTGAAAATATCAGCGGAACTCTTACTGCGTGTTCATATATACTCTGTTTCCCCATCAATCCATGACGTCCTAAAGAAATTCCGTTATCTCCCATAAATGTAAAGATGGTATTTTCATAAAGCCCCTTTGCTTTTAATGAATCTATTACCTTCCCCATCTCTGCGTCTAGGTGAGTGATCATAGCATAGTAATCTGCAATATGTTCTTTTACTTCATTTGGGTTTCTTGGATATGCAGCCAACTTTTCATCCCTTACCCAAAGAACATCGTAATCAAATGGAATCTCTTCTGTGAAGTTTACCGGCAACTCCATATCTTCCGGTTTATACATATTTTGGTACTCTTTTGGCATTGATCTTGGATCATGAGGAGCTAATAGGGATACATATAAAAACATAGGATCCTCTTTATCGTATTCATTTATAAGTTTTGATGCTGTTTCACAGAACAATTCTGTTGAATGTTTCCCTGGCTGTATATGATCATATCTTACTTGTCTTGTTTCTTTATACTTAAACGGATCAATAATAAAATTATTTATATTATCATATTTTCCTGTAGGGTCAAAGTGGTTAGCTGGAACATTCCAGTGATCCCACATTCCTCCGAAGAAGATCTCTCCACCATCACAAAAACTTCTATGGTAAGCTTCTACACCATTATGCCACTTTCCGATACCTATCGTATGATATCCTGCGTTCCTGAACGTCTCTCCCATAAGAGCGTGGTTTTGAGGTACACATGAACCATCTTTTTCCAGGTGGAATAGACCTCTTCCTGTATTTAACATAGCTCTACTTGGCATACATATTGCTCCCACAGTTCCTCCTGGAATATGAGCGTTTCCAAATGCCACCCCATTTTCTACCAGTTCATCTATATTAGGTGTCTTAATGTGTTTATTTCCAAGAGCTGCAATGGTGTCAAACCTCTGGTCATCGGTTATAAATACTACTATATTTGGCTTATTCATTAATTTTTCCCCCTGTACTTTTCTCAAAACTTTCTATAAGTTCTGGATATTTTTCATCTGTATCTCCATATTTTTTCTTTACTTCCAAAAGCTTTTCAGTGAGATCCTTCACTACTTCTGTATATTCTTCTTTATCATATAAATTTTTTAACTCATATGGATCATTTTTCATATCATATAACTCCCATCCTACTGGAGTTTCTATGTCTTGTATCCTATCTGAACACCTATCTCTTACACCATCATAAGTATCCAGCGGCAATCCGTAATAAAAGATAAGCTTATATCTTTCTGTTCTTATTCCATAATGAGCTGGGTTTTGATGTCTATGACCCATATGCATCCAGTACCTGAAATACACCTCATCCCTTATAATTGCATCGGGATCTCCTTCTATCATTGATTTTTGTGATATTCCCTGAATTTCCCGTGGAATCTCAACCCCTGCATATTCTAATAATGTTGGTGCTATATCAAGATTTGCCATAAGCTCTTTTTTTACTGTGCCGTCTTTTATTCCTTTGGGATACCTTATAAGAAAGGGAGTTCTCAAAGATTCTTCATAACTCCATCTTTTATCCTGGTAGTCATGTTCACCCAAAAACATTCCCTGATCAGATGTATAGATAATAATAGTATTATCTAATTCTCCGGTATTTTTTAGGTAATCCATTATCTCTCCCACAGAATCATCTATTCCTGCAACGGTTCTAAGGTAATCCTTGAGGTATTTTTGATATGCCGCTATTCCCTTTTCCTCAAAGGTCATATCCTCTGTCCCTTTAAGCGGTCCAGTGACATAATCGGGATCGCAGAATTCTGCATATAAACTTCTTATTTTATTTCTAGGAGTTACAGATGAGCCGTACTCCCTTGAGCCTTCACTTCTATGGCTTTTGTCTTCAAAGAGGGAATCCGGCACAGGTATCTTCTTACCCTCAAACAGGTTTTCATGTCTTATTGGATATTCCCAAAAATCATGGGGTGCTTTATGATGACACATCATGAAAAAAGGTTTATCTTTATCTCTATTTTTCATCCATTCAATAGTCATATCTGTAATTATATCCGTTACATAACCATTATGAATTTTTGTTTCTCCATTCTTATATTTAAACTCCGGGTTCTGGTATGTCCCCTGGCCACCTTTACCTAAAAGATAACTATAATGATCAAATCCTCTAGGTTCAGTATGAAGGTGCCATTTTCCTATCATAGCTGTGGAATAACCACTTTCCTGTAACAGAGAAGATAGGAATGGATTATGATCATCTTCAATTTTATGTGCTAGAGTTTTTACACCATTTATATGCCCATATTGACCAGTCATCACCGTAGCTCTTGCTGGGGTACAGATAGAATTAGTTGCAAAAAAGTTATCTAGCCTTGCTCCTTCTACTGCTATTCTGTCTAAATTCGGTGTTTTAAATACTCCTGCTAATCTTGACCCATATGTGCTTATGGCATTTATCGCGTGATCATCAGACATTATATACAATATGTTGGGTCTTTCCATAGTTCCTCCTTTTTACCAATTCTTAATTATCCATTTTTTAGAACTCTATAGTATTTTTAATTTCATGGTCTTTTAAATCAAAAGAAGATTTAACTTCTATTGTTCTTTTACAATTCAAAAGTAACGCAATACCAACTCTTAATAAAATTATATGCTAAAACATTCCCTTAGTCAAGAAAATTTTCTCTAAATTAAGAAAGTTTTTCTTTGGATTAATTATATTAACATTAATCTCTATAATCTTAGATTTTTCAGTAGCCGTTGAATCATTAGACAAATAAATAGAAATAAAAAGGAAGCATCTGAAGTGCTCCCTTTTTATTTCTATTTATTTGTCTAATATTTTCCTTTATTAATTTGAATCTTCATCTTGGTATTCATTTACCCACCAATATTCACTATCAGTTTCTCCTATTTCCTTCCACCATTGAGGGTTCCCATCTTTTACTTCTCTCTCTATATTTTTTTCTTCAGTAGAGCTATAAGCTGCCAATGTTAAAAATGATAATAATAGTAATAATAATATCTTTTTCATTTTAATCCCTCCTTTATTTTTATTATACCATATATTTTAGAAAATACCTGTGATAATGTGGCCACTAAAAAAAACAGGAAGAAATTCTCTCCCTGTTTACAATAATGTGTTATTTTATTTCTTCAATAGTTACCTGATCAATATAAAAATCTGACTGGGTCCCATCAACAAAAATTTTTATAAAAGCTGTTCCCCCAATTTCTCCTATTTCAGATTCCAGATCGATTACACCTTTTACCTCCTTCCATCCTTCTTTGCTCCCTATTTCTTTTATAATAGCATCTACTTTTTTACTCTTATCGGCATAAACATATCTATAATATGCATTTCCACTTCCAGAAACTAATTTTATAGACATGGATACATTGTATTTTTCACCCTTTTCCAGTTCAAGACCATACCATGCACCTGTTGAATTATTTCTTCTTTTTTGAATAAACAAGGATTGAGAACCCTCCTTTACAACTCCACTATCAACCTTTATTTCACATCCATGGGCACCCCAGTATTTACTGCCTTCTTCGAAGTTACCATTTTTAATGTTGATTTTTGGAGCCGATGTTGTCCTTGATAGAGCTGGTGTCAGATCCATCAGTTCCACATGATCTACATAAAATGCAGCTGTTCCTTCCACATCTATCTTTAATCTAAAAAAATCAAAGGGTCCCTCTTCTGTAAACTCAAATTCACCTTTCACTTGGGTCCACATTGTATTATCAACCTGACCACTTGCTATAATATTCGCCGTAATTGCTCCTTTTTTGTAGGCTGTTCTGATATAAGCTTTTTGTGGTGCTAGGCTTGATTTAATCCATGCAGATATTCTGTATTTATGACCTTTTTTTAGAACAACATCCTGATAAACACCATCCCCCTGAATACCTCTGTCTGCAACCTTTAAAGAAACTTCCCCTTGATATTTTTCAGTTTTTTCTTCGTGTATTGTAGCAATTTTACCTGCTTTCTTCCAACCTGTTAATCCGCTTTCAAACCCTGAATTTTTAAGAGTATTAATTAATACTGGCGCTTCAACATCTTTCTTTACCTCAGCAACTACCTTCTCCTTTACTGTGAAGCTCCATAATTCTCCCACACCAATAGAACCATCTTGGGAGACCGTATCTATTCTCCAATAGTATTTTTTATCTAACTCAAGTTTGTCAGGGTGGTAGATGTTGTTCTTTTGTTGCCCTTTATACTCTAATTTATCTTTACCTTCACCGAAATAAACATTATAAGCAGTACCTCTATAAGCTTCCAGCCACATTAAGTCACTGGTTGATAATCCTTGTTTTCCATCCTTAGGAATAGGCATACTTGCTTTTTTAGCTTTATAACCTGGAATCTTATAGTTTTTATCCTCTGCCTTGTAAGGTCCTATTTTTAATTGATCTAGTTTCGATCCTTTTATAGGCCTAAAATCCCAGTTAACATAATCTCTTACCATGTTTTCAGGTTCTTTATCCCAATTGTTCCCCACGCTTCCTGGTAGACTATTTACAACCGATCCAAAGCTAGAAGATAGAATACCTGCGTTATTCTTGGTTACTGACAGTTCATTAAACCCTCCCATAGCCGGGTTATCCAGCACAGCTATACTTATACTATCCACAGGGTTAAATGCTATATTATTCAATACCTTATGGTTGTTCCCCTTAACTTTTACAGGTCCTGCATTCCATGTTACATTGTTAGAGATGGTTCCAAATTCTCCGTATTGAACTGTATCTGGATTCCCCATATTGGCTGAGTCAAAACGAACGCTTGCCTTGTAACTGTCGTGTGACCAGTTTCCGTCTATTACCGTATCTTTTTGCATATCATCCTTTGCTCCGACATTAATCAAAGAACCATCGTGTTGAATAAGACTCATATTATAAACGTGATTATTAAGGATCTTACTTCCCTTTCCTACTCTGATCCCTTCCGAATTACCAGCTGTATGTACAGTGTTATTTTTAAAAGTTACGTACCATGAATCGGTCATGTTAACTGTCCCCTGTCCACCAGTTCCGAGATTCGTATAGTCTATATGGTGCATGTAGTTGTTATCAACTACATTATACTGACCTTTTAACTCCAATACTGGACCGTCCATGTATTCAAATTTACAGTTAATAACTTTGTTATAAGATAGGTTAAATCTATCTGCAGCTAATTCTGTCACTTCTGGTCTTTGATAATTTCCAAGTACAAACTTATTATAACTTGGGTACATAAAATCAGAATTCTGTAAGGTCATATACCGACTTTCATTTAACCTTATAGTTGTCCCAAAAAAATCTATGTTGTTTAATATCACATATTGAGAATTAGTTAAATCCACTGCATAAGTCTGGGTCTTCCCTCTATAATCCCCTTTTGGTTTACCTGTTGATGAATAAACATACAGTGTTTTATCTTTCATCGTGTAATACCATTCACCGTCTGTATCAACGGCAGCTAAACCTTCCAAGAAATAATACCCCTGACTATGTTCATCGTTTTTCTTTTTCCAGAAACCAGGTTTACCTGCAAATCTGTAAACAGTTTTTCCCATAATAGTTCCTGATCTACTAAAATCCTTCTTATCATAATCAAACCAGTTATTTCCTGCTACATGTTCAGATACTTGGTTTGCCCAAGATAACCAAGACCCCATATGCAGTACAGCAACTGAACCTGTGTAGTCAGTCCCACTATCAGCTAAACCTATTTTATTCTCTGTAGGCAAAATATTGCCAAAATCTGCACCTTCATCGTAGTTCCCTTCTGAATCATGTGAAGCAGATGCTGGTCTAGCATCAACAGTATGCCCAAACTTGCTTTCATAAGGTTTAATCTGTCTAGTTGATTTTTTTAACTTAAAAATACTGTCATCTTCCCAACTTGCATTGGGAAATCTTCCCGTTGTTTGAATCTTATCATCCTTAAATAACTGCCAAATATCCTTTGTTAATGTTGTTTTATATAGATTTTCTTTTCCCTTGACTTTTTTCCATTTAGGTTGGATGGCTTCCGATCCATCCAATACAACCTCTTCATTATTATAGGGTTGAATAATGATAGGAAATGAAGCTGACCCCATCATATTACTAAGTTTTATTTCTTCATGATAACTCCCCTCTCTAATAAAACACCTGTCTCCGGCCTTCAACACATCCACAGCACTCTTTATCTTATTAAAGGGCTTTTCCTTACTTCCTATCCCATTTTTAGGAGCCTTGTTATCCACATAGTATACCTTCATTTCATGGATAATTGGCTGCTCAAAATCTTCTATAATACTTATTCTTGTTAAATCATAAATCCCTTTTTTTTCCAATGTAAATCTAATCCCTAAATCTTCCTTTTTCTTGGCTATGTAAATTATATCTGCTTCATATTTTTTCCATGAATCAGATGCTAAATAAATTATAGAATCTGTATAGATACCGTCATCCTTATTAAACCCTGCTTTGACCTTTCCTCTTCCTGTATCACTTTTTCCATAAAAATTAAGCGTATAGTTAAAACCTTTTCTAGCTTTTATAACTGCATCTTTACTTTCAAGAGTCACTTTTTTTCCGTTTACTGTTATTGAAGCTGCCTGTCCATTGTATGGGCTTAATCTTGAAGGAATAAAGGCAACTGCATCTTTGTTACTGGCCTCCCATCCTTCTAAAGATTTCTCTTTAAAATTCATATTTCCAGCATAAGTAAAGAACAGCTCCCTTGGCTTAACCACATCAATCTTCACATTAAACAATCTGCTGTTTCCGCCTTTCCCTTCAACAATAACAGGTACATCAAGTGTACCCTCCTCAACCTCTACCTTCACCTTATTTTTGTCATGTGTATAACCTTTCCCAGTCTGCACCAATACTTTGACATTTTTATGATTAAAATCTTTTCCTATTTCAATTAAACTGCTGTCTATCTCTATCGTTTGATCTTGTTTTGCTATAATAGCGTATGTTTGTGTTATGATTTCATCGGGCTTAAATTCCTTGCCCATTGCATAAGCTTGCTGACATATACCCAAGGTCAACAACAAAAATAATGCAATAACTTTTCTTCCATACCTTTTCATCTTTTGCCTCCCGTAGAACTAAATTTTAAAATAGTCCTTATATATACTTGATTATCTTCCAATAACTATCCCAAACTCTTAAACCCCTTGACTGAATTTATTCCAATCATTGATTCCATCAACTTATCTGCAGGTCTATATTCAAAAAACAGCAAGTCGGCGGATTAAACCGAAATGCTGTTTTCTTTTTGATTGCTAATAAATCAATTCTGCTTCTATTAACATCTTAGGTTCTAGTATGCATAACGCAGTGCCAATTTAAGAAAATAAGTATCTAAACTTGGTAGTTTATTCATAGTCTGAGTTTGATACCAGACCTCTCCCAGAGTTGTCAAACTTTCTGTGACTTTATAACTTGAAGCTACTCCTACCCTTGCCTTGTTTATATCTGTTTTAGTCCCTTTTTTAACACCACTTTCTATTTTATTCTCTCCATGTATAGGCAGTCTTACATATGGAGATACTGTAAGCCTTCCGCTCTCTGTAGTATGATTCATTTTAAATCTTAATTCCCATACATTTACTGTATTCACATCTGTATTTTCTTCATATTTATTGAATAAGCTGGCTATAATTGCCTGTTTGTCATAAGTTTTATGCATATAATCCAGAGATAGTTCATGAATGTAATCGCCGTTCTCTTTATCATAAGTATATCCATCTTTTCCCTTCATTTTACTCTCAGAATATTCAAAATATCCTACTAAACTAACTGCATTCTTTGGATTTATCTTAAAAGACATTCCCGGATAGAACTTAAAATGTGTTTCGCTGGCCTTGCCTATGTTATTAAACTCCTCATGCCTTACACCAACTTTAGGAGCAAATACAAATCTGTCACTAACAAGTTTATACCCTCCAATGAATACTTCATATCTATCCCTCTCGGTTCTTTTAGCTTTGATTTTTTCATAATCATGTTTATAACTATAGTTTGCTTCTATAAAATATGGTGAATTTTCACCAAAAAACGTCTTTGTCTTTACGTAAGGCAATATAAAATTATTTTGTTTTTGTTTCTCAAAAGTTGTCGAATCATTCGAATCCCTAGTTTCAGATTCAAACCCTATCTCTACAGTTCCCCCTGCAAAAGCCATAGTCGATAACAACATAAAAATACCAATTTTTGAACTTAACTTTATCATTTTTATTCCCCCTAGTGCCTTGAAGTAATTCTGATAAAAATTAATCTTATAGATTTATTAGCCTCCTTCAATAACCTTCAAAATACATTAAAACAATACTAGTAAAAGTATTCCTAAATTCCTTCCCTGTCCAAAACAAACAATCATCTGTCTAATTTTTGAGCTGCCTTTTAAATTTTATCCAGTGAACCAAATAATTTAATTTATTTATACCTCCTTAGATTTTATTTTTAGACTAAAAAAGAAGATAGCATTCCTAAAATATTCCTCAATTAAGTTTTTTAAAACTATATTTGAAGATATTTTTTTTTGCCTATCTTCTCTTTTTTAGCTTTCTTTTAATATTTATCAAAGATCAATAAGGACACCCTAAATTTTATCTTATCCTTACTGAAATCTTATGACTAATTCTTTGGGTTTTTACCTTTAATCCTACCAAAATAAGTATCCATCTTCTCCATCTTTTCCACGTAGATAATCTTCTGGGTTTCCTACCCCTTCATCATAATCAAATTTCTTTAGATGATCTGGATATTTTTTCATTATTCCCATCTCAGCTACATCTATTGATTCTATTCCCAATTTATAAGCAGGCGATGACAGATCTAAGGTAAAATCCTGAGCTTCGAGGTTTTTAAAGAAAGGATCTGTAGAAAGGCTGTTTATATCCATTCCATCATTCTGGTTCTTACTCAAAAGCTCTGTTCCTATTTTCTCATTGTGCGGTGTATAGATAATATTGTAGTCAGAAACTACATCATTAGGTGTTACCATTCCGGGACTTCTGTAGCCTTCCTTATATAATCCCATGCTTCCCTCGGTCTCTGCATATATATTTTTTACAAGGAGCGCTCCAGAGGTCTTACTTTCATTTGGGTATGAAGCAAACCTTACTGTCTGCTTCACACTGACATCTATAAAATAGTTGTTAATTACATGGGTCATATTTTTTCTTACTACAGCAGGGATATTTGACTTATATATTACGTTTTCCTGGAATGTAGTCCCCGACTGCCAATCATCTGTCCTCAAGACGCCTGAAGCTTTGTTTGTTGAGATATGGTGAACATAATTCCTCTTTACAACATTTCCCTCACCGGCTCCAGATATATTTATTACAGCTCCATCTCCTAACTTTGTCAGTGCCTGATACACATGGTTATACTCTATAATATTATTTTTCCCATGTAGAAACGGCATATATAGTTTCCACAGCTCATCTCTTAGAGAATCTGTTACCTCTCCATCAGTGTCGCCGCTTGCCTTGATAGACTCCTCTATCATCTTGGTTAATTTATATCCCTTTCCCTTTGTTGCACTATCCATCTCATCCCAACGAATCAAGAGTGATGAATCATCCCAAGTTGTATCTATTAGTTCCAGTAATGGTAGACGTATTCCTGCTACACCTATGGCTTTTCTAGGTACATGATGAATTGTATTATGGGATATAATATTTTCACCACTCTGCCATAGGAATATAGCATGACCATGATGGTACAGCTCTCCTGTATGGTGTATAAGATTATTTTTTATGATATTTCTTTTATTTACATCTTTAGTTCCAGGTCCATACCCACATAGGAGTATACCCATAGAACCTACATAGTCTATTTCATTGTCTTCTATTACCACTCCCTGTATATACAGGTCACCTCTTATTGCAGTTCCTCCTGAGGCTGTGAAACGACACTCCCTTACACTGCAGTTCTTTGCTCCTCTAAACCTCAACAGAGCATTTCCCCTGTCAAAGAACTCCCAGTCATGCTGAAGACCTCTGGCTTTTGTAGCAGCATCCTTTGTATCTCTTTCACTGTGCAGAAAAGTTATCCCTTCAAAATGAACATTCTCAACAGGAGTGTCCTCTGAACCATCGTAGTTTGTTACCCCCTCTACTCTGATCAGTTCCTTTAACTTTGGAGCCCAGATATTATTTAGTTCCTCCTCACTCTTTGGCCAGTAGAATATCAGCTTATTAAGACTGTCTGCTGCCCACTCTCCAGCCTTCCCTATAAATTCGGGAAGATTCTCCAACCAAGACGGCTGCTCTGGCTTTAAAAAAGCTGCAACAGTCCCCTCTTCAGTTGTATAAACCATTCCTTTCTCTGCATCCAGCTTATCTACGGGAAGTACACTTAGCTGCCATGGTACAGCAGCAAATAATATTTCCATATCTTTGCTTTGACGAATATTTTTTATCTTGTCTCCAGGAACAGGCACCTGTCTGAGGAGTTTTCTATCCTCTTCCTTGGCTACATTAAAACTCCTTAACCTTTCACACTCTGTCTCCCTTGCTTCTAAAGTTTCTGATCTCCCTCTGTGAAGTATTTTTTCATTTAAAAATAGAGATTTTATATTCTGAATTCCCTCTGGAAAGGGAGCAATCCAGATATTATCCAGCTGCTCCTTATTTAAAATTATTTCCTTTGGCAATTCTCTATAACCTGACACTTTTTCCCATCTGTCTACCTTAACTCCGGAACCTATACAAGTTCCTTTTTTCCCTTTAATAGTCAGACTCCCATCTGCACCAGGTCCATTTAAATGATTAATCACAATAGGTTTTTCTAAGAAGTAGTATGATTCATCTAGAATGATTTCCACATGGCTGTCTTTAGAACCTCTAAAGAGTTTTCCAGCCTTATTTATACTCTCTATCAGGGTCCCTTCTATTTTTAATTTATGTAAGTCTTTCACAATATCACTCCTAAATTTTAAGATCTAGCAAATAAATAGATAACAGAAATTATTAATTTACATATTGTTTCTTATATGCTTTTGCCTTTAAATCAACATATCTATCAAGATTCATTCCCTTTAAAACCTTTAAATAATTCTTCCATTCCTTGTCACTGTTTATATCTATCTGACCTAGTACAAATTTAGCAGCCATCTCTTCAACATAACTGTTTATAATGTAATCTAATTCAGAATATTCCATAGAACTGTCAAGGTCCATATATACCTCTTTCATAACCTCTTTTTTTAGGTATGGATCATAATTCTTAGCAGTTTCATCGTATAGCATCTTTTCTATTGAAACTTTACCATTTTTTACAGATTCATCCACTTCTGCATTTCTAAGATCTCCAGGAAAAAATTGCGGAACTATTTTCATCCAGTGAGAATTTTGATTTTTATTAAACTTCAATATTTTCAAATATTTAGCCTGATTTCCGCTAATTGAGATCTCCCCGTCTTCTGCACGTCTCCAGTCCTTTCCTTCAACACCATTTCTAGATCTTAAACTCCCCTCTTCACTCAAGAAGTAATCAAGCCATCTTACTGCCACATCTGGGTGCTCCGATGCTGTAGGAACAGCAAACTTTCCTAGAGTTATAACCATAGGTTCATAAGCAGTAACTCTATTTCCATTTGGACCCTCAAGAGGCGGTATAGTTATATACTCTGTTCTTTTGCTTCCCTGAGCAAAGGCTGCCGAAGCTCCAGCTGTAGCAACTCCTACCTTACCAGACATAGTCAGCTGTCTTAGCTGAGCTTGATCTTGGGTAAAGGCTCCCTCATCTAAAAGCCCCTCTACATAAAGTTTATTGAGATATTTTAATCCCTCTCTCCATTGATCTTTATCAAATGGAACACTTACTTCACCGTTTTCAACAATCCAACGGTTATCCTGATCACTATAGATAAATGAACACATAAAGAAGTCTAGAACACCTGTGTACCAACCTGTAATTGCTCCAGTCAGAGGTATTATATCTCCCTTCTTTTCTTTAAATATTTTTAACATTTCGTAAAACTCATCTGTTGTCTGTGGCACTTCCAGCCCTAGCTCTTCCAGCCATGGCTTATAAACCCACAATTTTTGAGGAGCTCTTACATGGTACGCCTCTTCAACTGAAGGGAGGGCATAGATCTTACCATCTTGAGCTGTTACAGCTTGTCTTATACTTGGATCATAATCAAGCATCTTTTGAATATTTGGACCATATTTCTCTATGTAAGGTGTAAGGTCTCTAAACATTCCAAGATTACTACCATAGTTCGTGATCTGAGCATTACTCAGTGATGTATTTAAAAATATATCCGGCATACTCTGATTCGTTGACAGTATAAGGTTTAATTTCTCCTTAAGACTCATCTTAGGCACCTCTTCCCACTCTATCTTTACATTGGTCTTTTCTTCATATTCCTTTGTTAACTCATTTGTTGTTAAGTCATTGATAAAAGGATCTGAAGGAAGGAATACTTTTAATGTTATTTTTTCATCCACGATTGGATATTCTCCTGGTAAGCTCGCTACCTCTTTTACTCCATTTGATTGTGAAACAGTATCTTCCTTTGAACCGCCACAAGCTGTAAATACCAGTGAAAGAGCTAATAACGTAATCTGCAGTACTTTTTTATTCATAAATAAACACTCCTTATAATTTTTTTTATGATCTTCTTTATTAACCTTTTGATGCTCCTGATAATCTTCCACTTACAAAATACTTTTGAATAAATGGATAAGCTACTAATACTGGTAAACTTGCCACAATAATAAGTGCATATTTAAGAAGATCACGCATACCTTCTAACTCTTGTAAAAGATCGGGATCAGCCATCATATCTGAACTAACTTCATTTAATATAAGAACGTCTCTTAATGTCAGTTGTAGAGGATAAAGACTTTTATCTCTCAGATATATCATAGCATCAAAGAAAGAGTTCCATATAAATACAGAATAATACAATACTAGTATCGCAATAATTGGCTTTGAAAGAGGTAAAACAACTTTAATGAAGAATTGAAATTCCGATGCTCCGTCTATCTTCGCAGCTTCATATAACTCATCTGGAATATTATTTTCAAAAAAGTTTTTGGTTATAACAAAGTTAAACACGACTATGGCTCTCGGTAGAATAACTGCCCACCTTGTATCTATCAAATTTAAATCCTGCATCAAAATATATGTCGGAATAATTCCTCCCTGAAAGATCATAGTAAACAGTATTATAAACGTAAATAACCTTCTACCGTACAGCTGTTTTCTTGAAAGAGCATATCCTGCCAGTACTGTAAGGGTTACACTGATTGTAGTTCCTACTATTGCATAGAAGAATGAATTATAGTAACCAGTCCATACCGGCTTATAACCTAAAAGCTCCCTATATCCCGCCAGACTAAAGTCTACTGGAAATAACCATACCTTTCCACTACTAACTGCTTCTGGTGAACTGAAAGAACTACTTACTATGAAAAGTATAGGATAAGCCACCAGTAAAAAAGCTATTGTCAGGTAGATTCCATTTACCAAGTAAAATATTGAATCGCTATTAAAATTCTTTCTCTTCATTAAAAATAAATTTTTAAACATTTTTCCTCCCATTAATTTAAAATATTCCCTTGTGACCAAAATGTCTGGATATTTTATTTACAGATAACAACAAAATCAAGTTAACTATTCCTGTAAACAATCCTATAGCTGCCGAATACGAAAAGTTCGCCATCTGTGAAGCTAGCCCTACCTTATACGTATAGGTCTGAATTATCTCTGAAGCTGTTAAGTTAAGAGGATTTTGAAGAAGGAGAACCTTTTGAAACCCTACATTTAAAACTCTTCCTGTATTCACTATCAACAATGTGATTATAGTAGGGTAAATACATGGAAGATCAATATTTAAAATTCTCTGAAATCTATTTGCTCCGTCGATCTGAGCCGCCTCATGGAGGTTAGAATCTACATCAGCAAGAGCTGCAAGGTAGATAATAGTTCCCCACCCCGTATTTTGCCAGATATTAGAACCTACAAAAATCCCTACAAATTTATCTGGTGACCCCATAAAATTCATAGTTTCCCCTGTGATCATAGAGAACACACGGTTTATTATCCCCAATCTCGGATCTAAAAACTGAATTATTATACCTGACATTACTACTACAGATATAAAATATGGTGCATACACTGCAAACTGAACTGTCTTTTTAAATCTAGCATTTCTACAGCTATTAAGAGCTAGTGCTAATATTATCGGAAATGGGAACGAAAAAAGTAATTGTCCCATACTAATCTTCAATGTATTCAAAAAAACAGGCATAAAGTTGTAAGAGTTTATAAATTTTATAAAATACTTTAGACCCACCCATGGGCTCCCTAATATACCTTTGGCTGACGAATAATCTTTAAAGGCTATCTGAACTCCATACATTGGAATATACTTAAATACTATAAAATAAACTAAAGGAAATATAAGCATCAGATAAAGTTGCCACCCTTCTTTTAAACCTTGTTTTACACTTATTAGCCTTCTTTTTATAGAACTAAAAAAATCAAACGTTTTTCTCTTTTTTTTCAATTTTATACTTGCTATATTTTCCAATTTTCCTCCTTTGCTTTCATCTAATATATTTTTTAATCCTTTTAGATACATTTCATCTTGTATTTGATACGATCTTCATCTTTACCATACTTCATTTTGTTATGATGGCGGAAGAGCTTGGCATTTTCAAAGATTTTTTATTATTTAATATCCTGCGGGTTCCATATAACCGCTAATTTTACAGATGAATCTTTCTCTATGTAAAGTTTTCCTGTATTTTTTGTAAATCTCTCTAAAATACCATTGTAATAAATTTATCCATATTTATTTTTTAAAAACATTGCATTAACTTTCATAACTCCCCCTCAAACTTTATTTGTTTAACAGACATTATATCTACAAAACATTCTATAAGTGCTTAAAAAGAACACATAATACTTGTACAATTTTAACTTACTAATATAATAGTCTTATTATTCCAAGTTGTCAAATAATTTTTCTTGAATTAAAGAAAAAGTTTCGTAATTTTGTTGAGGATTTGATAAAATAATGGTATAATCTTCTAAAAGAATAAAAAAATTTACTATAATAGATACTCAGGAGATAAATATGAAATTAAAAGAAATAGCTAAACTGGCAAACGTTTCTGTGGGAACTGTTTCAAAAGTTATTAATAAAAGAGAGGGTGTTGGTAAAGAAAAAAGGAAAGAAATAGACGAAATTCTTGTAAAAAGCGGTTTTTATAAAAGGCATAAACAGAATCAAGAAGAAAATGAAATGAAAAACGTCGCTGTAGTTGTTCCTGATCTTCAAAACCCTTATTTCGGAGAAATCATTAAAAATATTTCAAAAATACTTAGAACAAATGAATACCAAGTTTTAATTTTTGATACAGACGAAAAATTTGAGCTAGAAGAGGAGGCCATCACTTCTATTCTAAAAAATAATATTTGCGGAGTAATAATGTGTATCTGTGATGGGATAAAGTCAAAATCCAATATTGAAAACCTTAAAAATGCAAATATCCCTCTAGTTTTAATAGATAGAGAATTAGAGTTCCATCAAGATGGAGTTTTTTTAGATGATTTCAAGGCTGGATATATAGCTACAGAGGCTCTTATTAAAGAGGGGCATACAAAAATTGGAGTTTTGACAGGACCTCTTAATCTCCAAAATTTAAAAAATCGCTATCTTGGATATGTCCATGCATTAAAAGATTATAATATCTCAGAAGAAAATTCTTTAGTTATTGAAGGAGATATGAGGTACTTTGATAAATCTAACTACGAACAAATCAGAAAAGTAATTTGTAATAAGATTGAAATCACAGGAATTGTTTCTTTTAATAATTTTATGACATTAAATCTGTTGAGATTTTTAAATGAAGAAAAAAACGAAAAACATTCCAAGTTATCTCTTATAGGTTTTGAAATTCCTACATATTTTGAAATCTTAAATTTAAATACCAGCAGTATAGTAACCTCTACAAGCGAAATGGGAAAACTTGCTGGAAAATTATTAATCGATAAGTTAACTAATGGAGCTGACTATACTCAAAAAATTATTTTACAACCTCAATTAGAACTAAAAGGCTCTGAAAAAAAATATTAAATCATAAATATATATTTATGAATAATTTAAGCAGTCATAACTTTTTTGAATTGCTAAAGTTTCACAATATAGATTCCTGGGAGGAAACAAATGAGAAATGTAAGTGTCCTTATAAAGCCTTCTTCTAGCCTTTGTAATATGACTTGTAGCTATTGTTTCTACAATACAATAGCGGAAGAAAGAGAAGTTGCTTCATATGGATTTATGGAACTCTCTACTTTAGAAAATATTGTAAAAAAAACTTTTGAATTTTCAGAAGGCGGATCATGTACCTTTGCTTTTCAGGGAGGGGAACCTACCCTTTCAGGTCTTGATTTTTTTGAGAAATTCATAGAGTTCCAAAAAATATACAATAACGGCTCACAGATAAATAATGTCATCCAGACAAATGGTATTGTTATTGATGAAAAGTGGGCAATTTTTTTTAAAGAAAATAATTTTTTGGTAGGTCTCTCCCTAGACGGGCCAAAAAAAATCCATGATGCGAGAAGAAGAAAAAAAAATAACAAGGGCAGCTTTAATTCCGTCATGAAAGCAAAAAAAATAATGGATAAACACAATATTGAATACAATGTTCTCTCTGTTGTTGATACACTTCTTGCTATAAATGTTAAGGAAGTATATACTTTTTTTAAAAAGGAAAATATAAATTATACCCAGTATATTCCTTGCTTAGATCCCCTTATGTCAGGAAATTTAGTGGAAAAGACTCATCTTTCTGCTAAAACTTACGGTACTTTCCTAAAAAAACTTTTTGATCTTTGGTATAAAGACCTCATTAAAGGGAAGTATATAAGTATCAGATATTTTGATAACCTTATCAATATTATTCTGGGAAGAGGGGGAGAAGCCTGTGATATGAAAGGTCACTGTTCTATACAAAATGTTATAGAAGCTGACGGTAGTATCTATCCTTGTGATTTCTATGTCTATGATCAGTGGAATCTGGGAAATATAAATACTGAAGATTTGGAAGATATAATAGTTTCAAATAAAGCAAGAGACTTCTTAAGTGGTTCTCTAAAGATATCTAATAAATGTAAGTTATGTAAGTGGCAAAACATATGCAGAGGGGGATGCAGAAGAAATAGAGAAAACCCTGAAAATCTAAATGGCCTTTGTGAAGCATACTATGAATTTTTTGAATATACAGCTTCCCGACTTATAGAAGTAGCAGCAAAAATTAAAAATCAAAACGATAGAGGAGTAATGTAAATGGAAAAAAGATATGCAATATATGAAAAAGAAAATATGATATTAAGGGATTGCTTAGCAACTGATAGAACTATCCTTGCCAACGAAAGGACATATCTTGCTTATCTTAGAACTGTTGTAAGTTTTTTGGCAGCAGGGATTGGACTTATTAAGTACGTCGATGATGGTCTCTTTATCCAGAGCCTTGGATGGTTGTTTTTACTAGCCTCTATGATAACTTTAGTTATCGGTACAAAAAAATTCATAAGAACTTGGCTACCACTAAAAAAACTTTTTCAATAATTTTTTCTTCTCTTACAATCCAATAATGATTTGTTAAAATGAATTTATATACAAACTAATTTTTTTAGCATTTCATTATACTATTTAGGACAAAATCTCCATTTTTTTCTTCATAATATACATTTTCTTATCCGCTTTTACCAACAGATTCTCTACCATGTCTTCATCACAACATGAAAACTTTAAAATCTAAAAACTCACATTAATTTTATTTATAAATTAGTGTCTATGAAATAAAAAAAAGTCTAAAATAAAATTTTAGACTTTTTCATTATCATTAAATTGTATTAATTTTATCTACAAACTTTTGTGCTATTAATTGAGGTCTTGTAATTGCACCACCTACTACTACAGTATCTGCCCCTAATTCCAAAGCTTTTTTTGCTTTTTCAGGAGTATCAAAATTTCCTTCTGCTACAATTGGAGTCTTACAAATTTTTATTAATTTTTTTAAGACATCAAAATTATTTAATTTTTTTGACTGATCAGTATATCCCACTAATGTAGTTCCAATATAATCAAAACCTAATTCTTCAGCTCTGATTCCTTCCTCTACTGTTGATATATCCGCCATAAATTGCTGTTTTGGATATCTTTTTTTTAATGATTTAAGCATTTCTAAATCTGCATCAAATGTTGCGTCTAATGCAATAATTTCGATATTTGCCTCTATCAACTCCTTTAATTCTTTTTCAGTTGGAGTTATATAAGCTTTCAAATTATTATAATTTTTTTTTATTATCCCTATTATAGGCAAGTCTACTTCTTTTTTTATAGCATTTATATCTTCTACACCGTTTGCTCTTATTCCAACAGCTCCGGCTATTTTAGCTGCTAATGCCATTTTCCCCATTATAAATGGACTGTGTAATGGTTCTTCTTTAAGGGCTTGACAAGATACAATTAATCCTTTATTCATTTTATACCACCTTTATTATTCAATTATTTCATTTATTCTCTGTTTTATAGGATCTGCCATAGCACCAAAGATCGCTTGGACTCCACCTTGAACTTCTAATACTCCTGTGGCACCTAATTCTTTAATTCTTTTTTTATCAACTTTTGAAACATCTTTTACAGATACTCTCAGTCTAGTTATGCAGGCATCTAATTCATCTATATTTTCCTTACCGCCTAATGCTTTCAATACTCCTTTTGAAGTTTCCTGCAGTGTTTCTTTTGTTACTACTCTTATACCTTCTTCACCTTCTTCTCTTCCTGGTGTCATTACATTAAATTTAATAATCAAGTATTTAAAAGTAAAATAATACAGCATCCCCCAAATTGGTCCTATAAATAACACATATATCCAATTTGTAAATGAATTTCCTTGTAGAATTCCAAAAAGAGTAAAATCTATTAATCCACCAGAAAAAGTATTTCCAATAGAAACATTTAAATAATCTGCTATTAAAAATGAAAGTCCATCAAATAAAGCATGAATAACATAAAGCCAAGGAGCAACAAATAAAAACATGTATTCTATTGGTTCTGTAATACCTGTTAAAAATGATGTAATTGCAGCACTTAGCAACAACCCTCCTGCTAGTTTTCTTTTATTTGTAGGTACACAATGATACATCGCTAAACAAGCTGCCGGTAGTCCAAACATCATAGTGGCAAAACGTCCTGCAAAAAAACGTGTTCCATCTGTATATAATCCTGTATGATTTGGATCTGCAAGTTGAGCAAAGAAAATATTTTGAGCCCCTATCACTGTTTTACTCGCAACTTCAGTTGCTCCACCAAGCTCAGTATACCAAAACAGCGGATAAACCATGTGATGTAACCCTACTGCGCCTGTAAGTCTTAATAAAAAACCATATAAAAATGTTCCTAATAACCCTAAACTTGCTATAGCGTTTCCTGTAGTTATTAACCATCCTTGAAATGTAGGCCAGATAAGAAAAAATACCATTCCAATACCTATAGCTGCAAATGAAGATATTATAGGAATAAACCTAGATCCTCCAAAGAAACCTAATATAGCCGGTAATTGAATATCTCTATACTTATTATGTAAATGTGAAACTGTTACTCCTACAACTATAGCTCCTACAACACCTGTATCTATTGAAGTTACATTTGAATTAAAAGCAGAGATCATCCCCTTTATAGACGCATTCATAACTAAGAAAGACACCGCTCCAGCTAATCCTGCAGTTCCTTTATCTTTCTTTACTAATCCTACAGATAAACCTATACACATTATTAATGCTAAATTAACAAATATTATTTCTCCAGAAGCTGACATCACTTTAAATATCCCCTGTAACCATGGAATATTTAAAAATGGATACGCCTGAACAGTAGTACCATTAGATAATGCTCCCCCTATTCCTAAAAGTAGACCAGCAGCAGGCAATATAGCTATTGGCAACATAAACGATTTCCCTATTTTTTGTAAACTTTTAAACATTTTATCCCCCTTTATTAATTTTATAAAAAACATTTTCATCTAATTACTATACATGAAAAACATTTTCATTACAATAAAAGTTTACCATAACTTTCCTGTATCTTCAACATTTTTCTAAAAAAAGTGGCTATATAATATTAATGGAAGATTCAAAAAATTTACTTATGCTAAGAATTTTATAATTCCCCTATAGTTGACAATCTAGCTGTTAGAGCTTACACAATACTTACAATAATCCTGATATATAGGGAATATAAAAATCCTCCTACTTTCTATATATTGTCTATAGAGTAGGAGGAAATTGTTTTATTTATGAGAAATATATTAAATAGTTATAGTAAGTGAAGCACAATGAACTTCTCCTACCCCTAATTCAATTATCATCTCTTTTTCTTTAAATTTACCTTTAAAACTTTTTGATTCTGCTAAACCATGCCAAGGCTCAACACATACAAATGGTGCATCTTTTGGTTGCCAAATTCCTAAATAAGGGAAATTTTTACTTAACACGTTGACTGATCTTAAGTTGTTTTTGTTTTTAAGAAAAATGCTATTTGATTTAACATCTCTAATTAGTAGAGCTCCATCATAAAACATATTATGACTTAATTTTAATTTATTCGAGTTTTCTAGTAAAGATACTTCTTTATTTTCAATTAGTAAGTTACTAGTGTCACAAAAATTTCTTTTTAAAGTTTCTGGTTTATTGAATTCTAAAAAATAATCTGAGAAAGAAAGATTTTTGTCTGTAGGACAATTAAATCCAGGGTGAGTTCCTAGTTGAAAATAGATGCTTTTATTATCTAGATTAATAACTTTATATAAAATATTTACACTGTCCTCATTAAGAGTATAAGTTAATTGTAAATCAAATTTAAACGGATACATAGCTAAAGTTATTTTATTATATTTTAGAGAATAAATAAGTTTTTCCTCTGTAGCTTCTACAAGTTCAAACTCTGTTTTTCTAGCAAATCCATGATTTCCTAAAATATAGTTTTTTTCACCTATTCTAGCTATACCGTCAACTAGATTTCCAATAATAGGAAATAATACCGGTGATTGTCCACTCCAAAACTCTTTGTTTCCGTTCCATATATATTCAAAATCATCATTATTTTTTTTAAAACTACTTAGTTCTGCTCCAATTGATTTTACTTGGATAGTTACGTTTTTATTTTTTAGTGTTGATATCATTATTTTCTCCTTTAAATTGAAATTTGATTAATTTTAAAGGGACTTTATAGATTATCTAAAGTCCCTTTAAAATCATATTTATTTTTCGATTACTACACCTTTTTTTAGGATGACATTTGCAAGTAATGCTTTTTCTCCAGTTGTTATAACTGCGTAAGCTTTTTTTGCTTGGTCATAGAATGCAAACCTTTCTACTAAATTGAACTCTTTTTTATCTTCTTCGTGTTTATCAACTATTTTTCTGTATTCATCCCAAATAACTGGATTTTCTTTATCTGTAACAGGAGCTGCCATAAGAGATAAAGGTCTATCAACATATTGGTCTAAAGGGAAAAAATTTAAGATAGCATCTAATAATTCAGGAACGTTATGTCCATCACATCTAACTAATCTTTTAGCTAATCCTGCTCCTGGAAAATTCCCATCAGCTATAACTATTTCATCTCCGTGTCCCATTTCCATTAATACTTTTAATAATTCTGGTGGTAAAATTGAAGGTATATTTTTTAACATTGTGCTCTCCCTTTTGAATCTTTTATTGTAATTATTTAAAATAATCTATTATTTTATTTACTTTAATTTGGTTAAAATAATCAGTAACAACTTTTGGTTCTACATATCCAGTTTGGATATATTGTGTGTTTGCAGTTCCACAAGCTGCCCCCATTTTTAAGATATCGATTTCACTTAATCCCCTTTCGATTCCAATTGCACACCCTGCAATAAACGAATCTCCAGACCCAACTGTGTTTATAGTTTGGACTATAGGAGTAATAACTTGGTAAATTCCATCAGATAAACCAGCTATAGCTCCATCTTTTCCTCTACTAATTATAGGTAATTCGATACCCTCGTTTTTGAAAAAGTTGATCATCTCTATTAATTTTTCATCACTATTGATATCTACGTTATAGATATCTCTTATTTCATCGCCATTAGGTTTAATGATATAAGGTTTACTTTTTATTCCTTCTAAAAGAGCTTCAGAACTAGTATCTAGTAAAACTTTTTTATTGTGTTTTTTAGCTTTTTCTATTAATAATGAATAAAAGTTAGTCGGTAATCCTTTTGGTAAACTTCCTGAAATAGTTATTACACTAGCTTCTTTAATTAATTCTGAAAATTTAGTAATAAAATCATTAGCTTCCTTATTAGAAATTGTAGGTCCTTTTTCTAGTATTTCAGTACAAAATTGGTTAACACTGTCAGTTACATTGATACAAATTCTAGTTTCACCATCTATTTGTCCAAATTTACTTTTAACTTGTAATTCTTGAACTTTCTTATCTATGTATAATCCATTACTACCACCTAATAGACCTGTTGCGGCAACATCCTCCCCCATTAGTTTTGCAACACGAGTCACATTTAGACCCTTTCCACCAGCAGAAGCAATCATCTCAGTTGGGCGATGTACTTCTCCTAATTGAAAATTTTCTACAGTATAAATTTTATCGATAGCAGGATTCATTGTGACTGTAAGTATCATAATTTTACCTCTTATTTAATTATTTTATTGTATTTGCTCTTCCGTTACTTCCACACATCATGATTTTATCCATAGCGACTTTCTTCATAACTTTTTTTGCAGGAGTAAAGTATTTTCTTGGATCGCTTTCATTAGGATTCTCAGTTAATATTTTTCTTACTTCTGCAGCAAATGGCATTTTTAATTCTGTTGCAATATTTACTTTACAAATTCCTAATTCGATAGCTCTCTTTACTTGATCGGCAGGGACTCCTGATGCTCCATGTAATACTAGAGGGATATCTACTACTTTTCTAATTTCTTCTAATCTACTAAAGTCTAATTTTGGCTCTTTTGCATATACACCATGTGCAGTTCCGATAGCAATTGCTAATGAGTCTATACCTGTTTTTTCTACATACTCTTTTGCTTGGCTAGGATTTGTGTACAGTGCATCTTTTGCATCAATTTCTAAATCATCTTCAATTCCACCCAATATACCTAATTCACCTTCAACAGTTACATCAAATTTATGTGCGTAATCTACTATTTTTTTTACTTTATCTATATTTTCATCGAATGAGCAGTGAGAAGCATCAATCATTACAGATTTAGTTCCTATTTGAATAGATCTCATTATTGCTTCAGAATCTTCATGGTGATCTAAATGCATAGCAATGGGTATGTCATATTTATTAGAACAAATTTCAACTAATTTAATAAAAAAATCCTCTCCTGCATATTTCATAGTTCCTGGTGTTGCTGCGACTATTACTGGTGAATTTAATTCTACCGCAGCATCTACTACAGTTTGAATTGTTTCTAAATTATGTACATTAAATGCAGGAACTGCATAACCTTTTTTTTGAGCATCTAATAACATTTGGTTTGTTGATAATAACATTTGTTTCCTCCTAATATTTCAATCTAATTATTTTAAAAATTATCTTTCGTTTGTTAAAATTACTTTACCGTTAACTATTCTAGCTTTGATATCTTTAAATGCTTGTACGCCTTCTTCCATTGGCACAATTCTATCTGCTAAAAGATCAACGTTTATTTTACCTGTACTTAAGTAATCACCGGCAATTGTCCATTCTTTTCCAGGCCATGGATTAGAATATGACATCCATGATCCTCTAACTAAAAGTTCCTTTCTATTTATAAATTCAAATTCATTTTGTTGTAATTTGATTTCTGAATGAGGAGTACCGATATACATTACGTTTCCTTTTACTCCAGCAATTTCAAGGCTTAAAATCTCAGTGAACTGAACTCCAGCACTTTCAATTACGTACTCAAATCCTTTCCCTTTAGTTATTTCTTTGATTTGTTTTCTCATGTCTTTAGAGCTTGTATTTACTATATAATCTGCTCCTAATTTTTTAGCTTTCTCTAAGTTAGCTTCTGAGATATCAAATGCAGTTATAGTTTTTGCTCCCATAGCTTTTGCACATTGTAGAGCTAATAAACCAATAGTTCCAGCTCCTACAATTGCTACGCTACTTGCACCTTTAAAATCTGCTAAGAATAATCCATGTAATGCAACTGTGATAGGCTCGATAAATGCACCTTGTACAAAGCTACAACCTTCAGGAAGTTTAACAACATTTCTAGCAGGCATCTTTACATATTCTGCAAATGTTCCAAATTCTCTTGATCCAATAAATGAATAATGCTTACATTGGGCATGATTTCCACTTAAGCAGTCATCGCATTCCATACAAGGTTTTAATGGTGCACCAGTAACTTTATCTCCTGATACTAAATGAGTAACTTTATCTCCAATTTCAGCAATTTCTCCTGAAAATTCATGTCCTAAAATGTTTGGAAAATATCTTGACTCTCCTCCCAAAACTCTAGGAAAATCAGAACCACAAATTCCAGTAGCTCTTACTTTTATTAAAACTTCGTCACTATTAATAATTGGTGTTGCTATCTCTTCATATCTTAAATCTTCTTTTGCATGTAATACTAATGCCTTCATGATGCCCTCCTAATAATCAAATACTACAGAAATTAAATTTTATGTTACTTTCTGTAGAAATTTTGTGTTGTTAAATTTATTTTGTTATTGTTCCATCAAGATCCCAAAGATCTTCCCATCCTTTAGCATCTTCCCATAAAAATACTTGCCCTTTAATTAATCTACAATTTTTATTAATTTTAGAAATTGCTTCCATCTCTTCGTCAGTTAATGGGTCAGAGACAGCTGATTGTAAGTTTGATTTATATTCTAATTCTCTTACTGAGAAAGGAATCGGAACTTGTCCTCTTTGTACAGCCCATTTGATACATACTACTGCAGGATGTACTCCTAATCTCTTTGCTGCTGCTAAAATAATTGGATCTTCGATATCTACTGTATCATCTTCAGTTTTATCTCTATCTGGTCTTGTAGGAGAACCGATGGGACAGAATCCGATAGGTACTACATTATTTTTTACTAAATAATTATATAATTCTTCTTGTTGGAAATGTGGATGTAATTCCATTTCGTTAACAGAAGGTTTAATAGTTGCATCTCTTAAAATTAATTCCATTTTAGGAATTGTAACACTTGAAGTTCCAATATTTCTAACCAATCCCATTTCTACTAATTTTTCCATTTCTCTCCAAGTAGCCATAAATTCGTCGTGGTTATATGGTTTTGAATCTGGATTTCTGGCATCTCCATCACAACCTGGTGCATGATAGTTTCTAAATGGCCAGTGCATTAAGTAAGTATCTAAATAATCACATTTTAAATCGGCGATAGTTTTTTTACATGACTCAATTACATTTTCATGTTGATCATTCCATAATTTTGAGTTTATCCATAAATCTTCTCTTTTTACTTCTCCACTTTTGAAGATTTCTTCGAATACTTCACCTATGTGAGTTTCGTTTTCATATACTGCAGCACAGTCGATATGTCTGTATCCTATAGCTATTGCACCTTTTACTGCTTCTGCTATTTCTTCATGAGTAAATCTATCAGAACCAAAAGTTCCTAAACCTACAGCTGGCATTTTGTCTCCTGAAGTTAATACCTTAAAAGGTACTTGTTTTGGATCAATTGCGTTTTCTTTAATTTTAAACATTTACTTCACACTCCTTGTAAAAATTTTTATTGTATTTTATTAGTTTATATATTTTGCCTATTTATTATTTTTATTTAAAAGAACTTAATTGGTCAAAAGTATCTTTTAAACTCCCATATAACCCTTCATAAACTTGATAATATTTTTTATATTTTTCATGATTATCCATATTTGGTTTATGTTGTCTTACTACTCTTACTGTTTTTTTAATAGCTTCTTCAAAGTTTTTATAAAGTCCAGTACCTACACCAGCAAGGATAGCAGCTCCTAATGTTGTTGCATGATCAGATAAAGGAACATCTATTTCTTTTCCAGTAATATCTGCCTTTAATTGTGTCCACACAACACTGTTAGCACTTCCACCAACACTTACTAATTTATTTATTGTGACCTCTATTTCTTCAGCTGTTTTTAAATTATGTTCTAAAGAGTAACCTACACCCTCCATGATACTTCTAATCATATGAGCCCTAGTTTTATCAAATCCAAGTCCGATAAAAGCTCCCTTGGCATTTCCATCCCAAATTGGTGATCTCTCTCCAGCCATATAAGGTAAAAATATTAATCCATTACTTCCTTCTGCTATTTTAGTAGCCTCATCACTCATTACTTCAAAAGAACTACATCCTTTTTCTCTACCAATTAATTTTTCGTGGGCAGCCAATTCTCTATTAAACCAATTTAGCGTTCCTCCACCACCAACTGTTCCTCCTTGTAAAAGCCACATATCTGGAACTGCATGATATCCAAGGATAAGTTTTGGATGAATACTGGGAGAATCAGTACATATACTCATTCCACCAGCCTGACCACCTTGTTCTTGAGTTTGTCCAGGATTTAGTACCCCAGCTCCAAGTGTACAACAAGCTGCGTCTAAAGCTCCTGCGACTACTGGTGTTCCAATTTTTAATCCAGTTTCCTGAGCAGCTTTTTCAGTAATTCCACCGACGATATCGTGGCAATTCATTATAGGTGCGAACAAATCAAGGTTTATACCTAATTCAGAAGCGATTTCTTGGTCGTATTCTCCTGTATTGATATTGAAGAAATGAAATCCGTATCCCTGAGAGTAATCTTGAGAAATTTCATCTGTTAATTTATAAGCTATGTAACTGTTACTGTTTAAAAACTTATAAGTTTTAGCATAGAGTTCAGGCTCATGCTTTTTCATCCAAAGAATTTTTGGAGTAATATAAGATGCATCAATAGGGTTTCCACTTATATTAATCAATCTTTCCTCACCACATGTCTTTTTCATCCATTCAGCTTCTTCTTCAGCTCTTCTATCAAGCCAAATCATAATATTTCTAAGCACATTTCCTTCGCGGTCGATTGGAATTAAAGCCCATCCTAATCCATCGATCCCTACACCTTCTACATTATTGATGTCTATATTTTTTTCTAATATCATTTTTTTTATACATTTACATACATTTTCCCACCAATCAGTTCCGATATGTTCAACTTTGTTCTTCTCAGCGTAATATGTTTTGTATATTCCAGTTTCGCTAGCAACAACTTCTCCGTCAAGATTAAAAAATGTTACTTTACATCCCGATGTTCCAATATCTATTGCCAATAATAATTTCTCCATAAAGTTCTCCTTTCTAAAAAAAATTAAAAGTGTTATTTTTTAGAATATTTGTGTTGATTTAAAAACATTCAATCACCTTATGAATTTAGTATAAAGTTAAAATTAAAAATAGTCAAGAAAATTTTCTTTTTTCAAAGAAAAAGTTTCGCAGAAAAGTTAATTTTTTATATTTTTTAGTTAAAAAATCTTATAAAATATCTTAATAAGTAAACTACCTCTATTCGGTAAAAATATTTATTTCCTAAGCTTCTAGCAATATATTTGAAAATCACTATTCTGATTATAAGTAATAATAAAATAAGTGTTATTTTTTATCACCTCCTTCCATTTTATCGTCATCGTATCTCAGTCTTACTACGAGCTATTGTCCATACCTCCCTAATATGCCCTCTTCTTTTTTAGATTATTAAATATGTCAGTGACACTATGGATCTTATATAAGATATACAGTTTTTTACCAGTTCTTTTCTTAATTTTCTTTTTTACAGTTAACAAAAGTTGCTTTTGAGGTAATCTAGCCTTAATTTTAATAGGTTATATCATTTTAACTTATTTAAAAAAATTAAAAGTAATATAAAAAAACCTATAAATTTGAATTTCCAAAAGTTGCTTTTTATCTATAAATCATCTATTTTAAAGGTTTTAATTAGAAATATTACTGAATACTTTTCTTTAAACAAGCGTTAATATTAAAATATGGTTTCTAAAAGTTGCTTTTTTCTTTTTTATATCTTATACTTTATAAGTATATGAGATGTAGTTTCCAAAAGTTGCTTTTCTTTTTAAATTATAAAATCATTTAAAATAGGATTTCTAAAAGTTGCTTATAGATTTCCAAAAGTTGTGGATAGATTTCCAAAAGTTGCTTTACCGTTAACAAAAGTTGCTTTACCGTTAACAAAAGTTGCTTTTGAGGTAATCTAGCCTTAATTTTTAAAGGCTAAAAGGGTCGGAAAACTTAAAAACTTAAAAACTATAAAACTACAAACAGAAGGTAGGAGTTATTTTATGAAAAATAATAAAAAAGAAAATATATTTAATCAACATTCAGCTTTAACAACTTTTAAAATTAAAGACGGAAAATATTATAAAATTGGTGTAGAAAAAAGTATCTTTGCATTACTATTAAAATCTCAGTATGAACTTAAAGATGAGTTTAAAAAATTATTTTTAACAACTTTAAACCAAATAGGAATTTCAAAGAATAACCATGAAAATGTCTTAGAAATAGCCTTTACAAATAAAAAGGATTTTAACATAAGTACAGAAGTTTTGAATTCACAGTCATTAAAAACAATAGGTAAAACTATAATTAATTTTAAAATAGATCAGCTGAAAAAAAGAACCAGTGATGAAAGGATCATCAAATTAAAAACTGCTGATATAAAAAATCTATCTTTAAATAATCTAGACAGCAATAAAATAGATGATACAAAATTAAATCAGATTATATTAGAAATAAAAGATTATTGTAAAGATATAGCAGTAAAAAATCAGTTGGATCAAAAAGAAATAGATTTTACTATATTGGCCAATTCCATAGGGACAAATAGTACTAAACTAAAAAAAAATATTGTACAAGCAAGTAAAACTGTTTTACAATTTAACTATATAAATAAAAAAAATATAGAGATAGATATTGTGACAAGTCTTCTGGCATCAGCAAGATTTGAAGTGGATAAAAAGAAAAAAACTACCTGGTTTACCTATCAGATACCAAAAGAAATTTTGGAATTACTGCTGATACCAAAAGTTTATGTTCCTCTGGAAGGAGTAGTAGTGGATAAACTTAATGGGGTATATACCTTGAGGATGTACTCACTATTGAAGGATCATTTAAAAAGAGGAACTATAGAACTGACCAAGGAAGAGATGTTTGAGTTCTTTGCACTGCCTAAATCCTATTCAAACAAAACCAATCTTATAAATAAATTTTTAAAACCAACTTTGGAAGAGGTGGAAAAAGTATCCGGAATAGCAACAGAATATGAATTTATTCCGAAAAACAGGTATAAAAAAGTAGTTTTTAAACATAAATTAGAAAGAAATGTAAAGGCAGAAGCACCGACTATCGTTGAAAAAGGAGAAAAGATAAAGGTAGTCCAGGGCAGTGAAAAAATATTGAAAAAGGTCGAAAAAGCCAAGAGAAACATATATGTATCTAAAGCTTGGAATAAGAGAACAGACAATAAAATCAAAAGAATCTTCAAAGAAGATGGAGAGGAATACGCTATTTTTATACTGGATGCCCTCTACAGCAACCTAAAAAAAGATATACAAACTACCCTGGTACAGTATATAAACGGAATAATTAAAAATAATCCTAAAAATGAAATAGTAGAACCGGTAGAAATAAAGAGTGAAAAACAAAAAATAAATACTAAATCTCAAGTAAAAGATGAAAATCAAATTAAATCAAAAGAGCAGAAAAGTTTATTTGGAGATATATCCGAGGCTGAAATAGTAGAAGAACAAGTAGAAAGTAGTAAGAAGCAAGTAGAGAGTGAGAAACAAGCAGTAAGTGAAGAAGAGGGAATCAGTGAAATTACTAAAAATTTTATCTGGGGAATGTTTGAGAAGATGAAAACAGAGGAACAAGAAAGATACAAGGAAACAGCAGTTAAGTTGTTCCTGAAAGAAGTCGGGAAAGAGAAATTAGATAAACTTCATACAACGATATATAAACATGCTGAGAAGGAATATATTATAAAAGTCATGGAAAAAGAGATGAAGGCTTAGAATAAATAAGCAGTAGGCATAGGAGGGAAAATGGGGAAAATTATAACTATAAAAAATAACAAAGGAGGGGTAGGAAAATCTACTCTTTCTAAAAATATAGCTCATGGTCTGGCATTATTGGAGAATAAAGTGGCTCTTATTACAACAGATTCTCAAAATGATAGCTTAATCCTATTGGGAGGATGGTTTGAAGGGGGAAAGGGATTAAAGCACCATATTCAAACGGGCAATGATGTAACTATAAAGGTAAGAGAAAACCTAGATTATATCCCGGTTGAGACAGATATTTTTGGGAACAATCTGAAGAAAAAAATTGTAAAAGCCTTTGAGATGTTTAAAGAAAAGTATGATTATATAATTGTGGATTCAGCTCCTGTATTTAATGTACTTAATGAAACTATCTTGGCAATTACAGATGAGATAGTAGTCCCGACTAAGTTAGATAAGCTCAGTGTGGCAGGAATTATGAGGCTGATAAATAAGATAGAGGGAGAAAAGATCTCTGTAGTAGTGCCTAATTTGGTGAGGAATACAAAACTTAATAAGATGTATAATGAAGAATTGGAAGAGCTCCTTGGGGAAACAGGGGTACTATTATCAGCTCCAATCCATGAAAGTGTAATAGAGGAAACTCTCTCTGAAAAAGGGAAAACTATATTTGAGACTGCCTCTAAAAAAGCTGAGAAGATGCAAGAGGTATATGGAGAGATAATAGGAAATATAATTGGATAAAAAATAGAATATAAGGAGGAAAAATGGCAAAGCCAAATATAAATGTTTTAAATAAATTAAAAGGTCAAAGTAAGAAGCTAAAAGCCAAAGAAATAGTGGTGAAACAAGTAGAAAATAATAAAGAAAAGGTAATAACTCAAGAAGAAAGAGGATTAATTCTTAAAAATTATTCTTTGGATTTAGATATAGAAGATCAGACTAAAAGTTTTTTGGAAGATCAAACTGTAAAGATTCATGGTGTATCTACTAAGATGTACAATGAATTAGGAGAGATATTTTCTGAAACCCAGAAAAAATTGAGTAATAATAAAAACGGTGTTTTTGAAAAATGGTACCTCCAACTAGGATTTAAAAAAATGCCAGTATACAGACTCATAAATAGATGGAATTATATCGTCACAAAATGGGACAATAAAAATTTAATAGAAAATTTACCTATCAGTCTGAGTTATGAGGTGAGTAATCCCAATTGTCCTGAGAAACTTTCTGAAAAAGTTTTGAACGGTGAAATAACTACACTGAAAGAGTTTAAAGCCGAGAAACATTTGTTAGAGGATGTAGAAACGCCTCCTATGCTTTTGGAAACATTTGAATATACAGATTTCAGCGAGAGATATAAGGCAATCTCTAAAACAGCCAGTAAGAGGTTTGAGGAGCTGTCAGAGAGTAAGAAGATGAGAGTAGAAAGAGTTTTGGAACAATTGGAGAAGCTGCTGAATTAGGTGAAGGATAGAAATATCGTGTCAATTTGACACGGTATTTTTTTAACAAAGGGTGGATAAAAAAATAGGTAGAAAGTTAAAGAGAAAGAAAAATTAAATTTCTATTAACAACTACCTTAATATAACTTATTTCCCCGCTTAAGTTTTTCCCTTCATACATCATAATAATCTCTATTTTTTGGTAAAACTAATTTTAAAGTTGCATCTGAATATTTTATCTTTATTTTATTTTCAGGGGATATTTTACAAATTTGTTATCCATCTAAATCTTCAATAGAACCAACTAATTCTTTGTTTCCATCTATAACTATAGGTCTAAGACTTAAATTATGCAGAACAATTGGTGTCACTAGCATTGCATTTAATGTAGGTTTAATGATAGGACCACCTGCTGAGAGAGAGTATCCTGTAGATCCTATGGGCGTTGCTATAATAATGCCATCAGCTCTGTAAGTATTCACAAAATCTCCTTTGGAAATAAACACCTCATTGACTGCTGAAAGGGTCTTTGCTCCCATAGTTATTTCCATTACATGTCTTTCTTCTTCTTCTTTTCAAATTATTTTTAGATTTTAAATACTTATAAAAAACAACTTTTATCTCCTTTAGAATCAACAGTTCTATATAAATATTTCCGTTCATCTTTTACCTTAATGTCTGTTTCAAATGAAGGATTCCCTATTTTTACCGTTCCCTTAGCTTTCAATAAGAAGTTAATTGTATTTCCTTTAGAATCAACAGCTCTATATAAATATTTCCATTCATCCTTTACCTTAATATATGTTTCAAATGAAGAATTTCCTTCTTTTAATGCTTCCTTAGGAAGACTATTTTCTGTATATCTCATCTATTATTATCTCCTTAAAATTTTTACATAATTTTCTCTACTTCTCCTTAAATATAATAAAGCCAGTTTCTAACCTCACAAAACAATTAGAGATATAATAAATTTATTTAGAATCTATTTTTTAGAGTTTCTATCTCTTTTATTACATCCTTCATGAGATTCAAGATGATTTCCTGACTACTTTCTCTCTTGGTAACCATAGAAGCTACCTGTCCAGCCATAACACTGCCGTTTACAACATCTCCCTCTTTAACAGCAAGTCTAAGCTTCCCTCTACCCATATCCTCAAGGACCTCGTTGCTAGCTCCCTCTTTTTCCCTTTTTATCATATCTTTAGCCAGCTTGTTATTTATAACTCTCACCGGGTGACCCGTATGGTTACCAGTAGATACTGTAGATCTGTCCTTGGCTTTTATAATTGACTCCTTGTAGTTTTCATGTACATTACACTCATGAGCTACGATGAACCTAGTTCCTACCTGTACTCCGTCAGCACCTAAAACCAAAGCAGCAGCAAACTGCTTTCCATTGGCTATTCCTCCAGCAGCAATAACAGGAATATTTACAGCTTCCTTAACCTGAGGCACAAGAGAGATTGTAGTAATCTGTCCAATATGTCCTCCAGCTTCAGTTCCCTCTGCGATAATAGCATCTGCTCCTACTCTCTCCATTCTCTTAGCAAGGGCAACAGAAGGTACTACAGGAACAACTTTTATTCCTGCGCCTTTAAGTTTTTCCATGTATGGACCAGGATTTCCTGCACCAGTAGTTACCACAGGGACACCTTCCTCGATACATACATCTATCTGCTCCTCAACTTCATTCATCATAAGCATAAGGTTTACAGCAAAGGACTTGTCAGTAATAGATTTTACAATTCTGATCTCCTTTCTAAGAAGTTCAGAAGGCATTCCTCCCCCTGCAACTATACCTAATCCTCCAGCTTTTGATACGTGTCCAGCAAGAGTTCCGTCAGCAATCCATGCCATAGCTCCCTGAAGAATGGGATATTTTATATTAAGTAGTTCACAAATTTCCGTTCTTATCATGTCGTTCCTCCTAAATCATTGAATATATTTGAATTATCTTTTAGCCTCGTAAAACAATAAAAAAACTCTTCAAATTATCGAGTTTAAAGAGTTTTTTAGTTGTTTTAAAATTAATTGTAAGTCCTCAATATAACTCATCTTATTCTTAAAATACCTCTTCTTAGTTATTTTTAATACCCCTGAAGTTAATTGTCCTCAGGGGTATTTTGAAATAATTTTCTTAAGTTTTCTAGAGTTAATTGATATGAACTTCTCTCTCTAAATTAGAATGTTACTTTTTCACCGTAGTAAACCGCTTTGAATAAGTTTTTCATCTCTTCTACAGATATATCTCTTGGATTTGTACCTGTACATGGATCTGCTACAGATGTTCTAGCAATCTCATCTAAGTTAGCTAAGAAGAACTCCTCTTCTACTCCAAATTCTTTTAATGAATGAGGCATATCCATCTGTTCTCTTAATTCTTTAACTAAGTTTACCAATGATTCTACTAATTCAGTTTCATTGTTTCCAGCTAATCCTATTGTCTTGGCTGCATGGGCATATTGTGCTTTTCCAACTTTATCTTTTGCATTGAATTCAATAGCATAAGAAAGGTAGATTGCATTGGCTAATCCATGGGCAATGTTTAATACCTTACCAGTTTTATGAGCCATTGAATGAACTATACCAAGGATAGCGTTTGAGAATGCCATTCCTGCTAAGTTTTGTGCAATATGCATATCTTTTCTAGACTGGTCCTCTCCATTGTAAGAGTTGATTAAAGTATCTGCGATCATCTCAATAGATTTCATTGCAAGTGCATCTGTAAATGGATTTCTAGCTTTAGAAACATAAGCTTCTAGTGCATGAGTTAATGCATCCATTCCTGTGTTTGCAACTAATCCCTTAGGCATTGTCTGTACTAAGTTAGTATCTACAATAGCTACATCTGGTGTGATGTTGTAGTCTGCGATTGGATATTTGATATTAGTTTCATTATCTGTGATTACAGAAAATGATGTAACTTCTGTAGCTGTACCACTTGTAGTAGGAACTGCTATAAATTTAGCCTTGTTTCTTAATTCTGGTAAGTTAAATGGTTTTGCAGCTTCTTCAAATGTGAATGTTGGGTGCTCATAGAAGATCCACATAGCTTTGGCAGCGTCGATTGGTGAACCTCCACCGATTCCTATTATTACATCTGGCTGAAATTTGTTCATAGCTTCTACACCTTTCATAACAGTAGCGACTGAAGGGTCATTTTCTACACCTACAAATAATTCACTCTCTATTCCAGCTGCTTTTAAATATTCAACAGCACTAGGTACTGTCCCGTCATTAACTAATCTTTGTGATCCTATAACGATAAAGGCCTTAGTTCCTTTAATAGTATTTAAGTGTGATAATGCGTCCTCTCCGAAATATAGATCTCTTGGTATTGTAAATCTTTGCATATTTGCTTCCTCCTAAAATTATTTAATGGGTTTCATTTAATTTGTTTTAAATTTTTTTGATTGATATAAATTACTTTTTATTACTAAAAATATTACTGATCTTTAATTTATTTTTTGTATCCAATTGATCTTGCGATTTTTCTTCTTTGAAATTTTCAAAAATGTTACTTACTTTTAATGTCGACTCTTTATCACTCGAAAAAGATAAAGAACTGATTGCTAACATCATACCTAATACTATTTTTTTCATCTTTAGCTACCTCCTAAAATTATTAATATTTTTTACATGGGACTAGTATATATTAAAATTTTTAGAAAAAAAAGAAGGCACTTTTTAGTGGTGTAGTTACCAAAAGGTAGGAATTGGAGGATTAAAAGGCTTTAGATAGACAAAAAAATTATTTATTTTTCTTGTTTAAAATAAATAAGTGAAAAAATAGAATTAACTGTATTCATTTTAGTTAATGTCCTTTCTTCTTTTTGAGATTCAGGTTAAAGTTTTATAAAAATAAACAAAATTATAATAATTTGAATTATAATAATTTATATTATATAATTAATTGAGGTGTTTAATATGAAATTTATAAATAGAAAAAATGAAATGAAGACATTGGAAAAAGAATTTACCAGAGATTCTAGCTTTACAGTGATCTATGGAAGAAGAAGAACGGGGAAAACAACCCTGATTAAAGAATTTATAAAGACTAAAAAATCATTTTACTTTTTTGCAGATAAGCAAAATGAAATTATACAGATAGAAAGATTTAAAAAACAACTGGCAATTTATTTTAATGATGACCTGTTGGATAAGATAGAGATAAAGGACTGGGATACATTGTTTACTTATTTAATCTCAAAACTGCCTAAGGATGAGAAATTTGTCCTGGTAATAGATGAATTTCAATATCTCTGTATGACCAATAAAAACTTTTCGTCTATATTTCAAAGGATATACGATGAAAAATTAAAAGACAGTAATATAATGCTGATATTATGCGGATCATTGATCTCTATGATGTATTCAGAGGTCTTAGCCTATGATAGTCCCCTATACGGAAGGAGAACTGCTCAGATAAGATTGAAACCCATTAAGTTTGATTACTACATCGAATTCTTTCCAGATAAATCCCATAAGGAATTAATTGAATTTTATTCAATTACCGGAGGGATACCGAAATATATCCAGGAATTTAATAAAAACAGATCCCCCATATGGAATATAGAGAATAATATTTTTGACAACAACAATTTTCTCTATTCGGAACCTAAATTTTTACTCCAGGAGGAGATAAATGATCTTTCCAGATACTTTTCTATAATTCAGTCCATAGCCAATGGGGATACAAAGATGGCAGCTATAGCAACCAGACTGGGACTTAATTCCGGAAGCCTGAGTCCCTACCTGTCAAAACTGATAGATCTGGATATACTGGAAAGGGAAGTACCTGTAACTGAAAATATAGATAACAGCAAGAAAAGTCTGTATTATATAAAGGATAATTATTTAGCATTTTGGTTTAACTATGTATATCCTTATCAGAGTTATCTGGAGATAGAAAATCTCAAATATCCTCTGGAAAAAATATCTTCAACATTTGACCTGTGGGTTTCTAAAGCATATGAAAGGTTATGCCTGGAAAGTCTCATAACCCATGAAGAGATAGATTTTCCCATAAGCAAGGTGGGAAGATGGTGGAGTAAGAATGAAGAGATAGATGTAGTGGGACTTGGAGAAAAGGAAATTATTTTCGGAGAGTGTAAATGGTCTAAAAAACATGTGGGATTAAGTGTATTATTTGCATTGAAGGAAAAAGCAAAAAAAGTTAAATGGAAAAATAACAGCAGAGAAGAATATTTTATATTATTTTCTAAATCTGGATTCAGTCCAGATTTAATAGAGGCAACGGAGAAAGATTCTAGAATTATATTGAGTAAATTTTAGTATAATAGTTTAGAATAAAAAAAAGGAATAGAGATGGATTTAAAATAAATAAAAAATATATTGTCTCAAATTGGTACGATATATTTTTTAACTATTATTTCCTTGAGATTGTAGAAATTAAATTTAGTGGATATAATTAAATTTAATTTTAAATGTGATTTTGTTTGAAAAATAAAATAAAAGAGAAAGAAAAAAAGTTCCAAGGATTCCGCCCTTGATACGGGTTACTTTGATGCCACGATTATTAAAATTCATTCTAATTTGTAGAATAAATTTTAAATGTGGGCAAGAAAAAGTAACAGAAGGTTTCTTGCACTATCTTAATTATGTTTTCCCCTAAATGGGGAAGACGAAGCAATAACCATCTTGTCTTGGTTGAGTAAGACACGATCGTTATTGTAGAAACAGTACTGCTAAAGCTCAACTACTATAAACTTCGAAATTTAAAAGTAAAAAAATAAGTAGAATAACATTTTATAACAAAGAAAGCTTAGCTTAAAATTAAAAAACTTGAGTCCTATAAATTATAGGAAGGAAGCCTTTTAAATGAACTTTTTATTTAATTGTTTACTTGACAAAGTCAAGACTACAAAAGCTTAACTTAAAATTTAGGATTGATAATTACATCAACTGTCTTTTGCATTTTTTCTTTTAATTTTAAATCATTTAATAAAATCATAGAAATTAAATCAAATAGATACATCGTTGAAAATTGTGTATTTATAAAAGTTTCATTTCCAATAAATGATGTGTTAGGAACAATAATTAATTCATCTACAAATTTATTTATACGACTTTCTTTAGAACCACTAATTCCTATAGTCTTCGCATTATTTCTTTTACATATTTTTAGTGCATCTATAACTTCTTTTGTTTCACCAGAAATTGAAATTCCTATAACTAAATCTTCATCAGATACAATAGCACTGCTGATTCTCATCATATGAGAATCTGTTATACAATGAACATTAAAGCCCATTCTTAGTAATCTTTGCATTATTTCTTGTCCTGATAAACCCGAACTTCCTACACCGTAAATATAAATTTTGTTTGATTTTTTAATTTCACGGACTAAATTATTAATTGATTTATCGGTCAATAAATTTTTAGCATTATTAATTGTTTCAGCATAATAGTTATGAACATTTGAAAAAATATTGTCACTTTTTTTTTGTTTAACTTCATTTTTTAATAAATTTAATTTCATTTTCATATCTACAAAACTATCACAATTTATTTTTTTCGAAAATCGTGTAATTGTTGATGGTGATATTCCTATTTCTTTTGATAGCGTAGTTATACTAATATTGTTGATTTTATTTTTATTTTTTAAAATATAATCAACTAATTCTTTTTCTTTTTGAGTTAGAGAATTATACTTATTTTGGATTTCTAAAATGATATTCATAATTTACCCTCCTTTTTATAAAAACATTATACAATAATAAAAAATAGAACTCAATTTTTATTATTTAGGGATATTAAGGTAATAAATATAAAGGAAGAAGTTTTTAAAAGACTTAAAATGGAAACGAGAGGGTCAATGTGAAGTAAGGAATAAAAGGTAAGAAGTTTGAAGTAATTGAAGATAAAAAAATAAAAGTGGAGAGTTTTTTTGTTTTAAATATAGGTTTTGAGTTTAAAAAATGAGAAAAAGAAATAGATATTATCTTTATTCATCTATTTTTTTTTGATTGTCTTTAGGTATTTAAAAGTTTCATTCTATGATTTTGAATTCTAAAAGAGGATATCTGAGACCGTTTATCCCTGCCATACTTCGAGGATAGCTCTTTTAGGGAATGAACTGTTCTTCTATCCAGAGGGTCTATGGGAGGCAGGGATGGTCGAGGGTCCCCCAATCTTATACTTATTAATCAGCGAAGTGTTGCCCCATATGGATCGTACTCTATAAGGGAAGGGGAAAGAAAAAAATTTCTTTTTAAGTTTCTAGATATTTTTTTCTTATTTGTACCTAGGGAAGATTTTTTTATTATAACTCTAATTAAGAACGATCATCCTTAAAAGCAATAAAATTTATATTATTTAAGATATTTATTCCATCATCTCCATCACTTGGGTCAATATCTTTAACTATAATTTCTTTTTGAGGATTTTTTAGATTATAAGTTATATTATAACCATTTTGTTCCCCATTAAAAATTACAGTTGTTTTGGAACCGTTGCCAGTAATATTATTATCTAATTCATTAACAATAACTGAAACATAATTATTACCAGTTATTGTTATATCTTTCAAATATCTTGAATGATTGGTATACGGCTTAGAAGGATCAAATTTAAGAGAAAATTCACCTTTTAAACTATCTGAAAGATATGCATTGTAAGTAAGATATTTATGAAAAATCTTTTCTATTAATAAATAAGAATTATCTATAGATGGTTTTTTATAAAAATCTTCTCTAGTTTTTATTTTATACATTCCCCACATACTTCTACCAGATTCAGTGGGTTCATTTCTTGCGCCCCATAGACCGTAATAAGCATCGATAACACTTGCTAAATATTCTTGATCAATGCTATTTTCATCACTAGTCCATTCATAAATTATATCCTCTGGAGGCATCCAAGAATTTCTCAATGCCAACTTTTGATAATAATTTAATTCTAATTGAAACTTTGGTAAAGCACCTTTTATATTATTATCAGCATTTAATACGCCTATTCCATAATCATGAACTAAATGTAGGATTTCTTCATATGAAGCATCACGATGTTCATAGTTTTGTGACATATACCAGTTCCCTCCCTCAACTTGAATTTCTTCTTCAAAAAGTGGTTGACCAGGCAAATCATCATTGTATTTTGGTTCATCACGATAATTCACGAGCTTTAATATAGCATTATTATTAGCCATCGAATTAGCTATTAATTCTTTTTGTATTATTCCGCCCATTGGAGATTCTATATTTGGCTTGAGATAATGGCTCAATACATTGTATGACTTTATAATTTGATAATCAGAAATTCTATTCATAATAAGCAAATGTATATTTTTACCATTTGGTGCTTGATAACCAACATAACGATTATAACCTTGCTCTTCATACTCACGAAATTCCTCGGGGATTTCTTCTATCTTTACATTTTTTATTATTTTTATAAGATTGGATGTTTTGAGTTTTTCTGTAGTTTGAGCACTACTACTTTTACTTTCATATCCAAAAATAAATAAGTTAATTATTAAAAATAAATATTTCGTATATCCTCCATTTATACTGTTAGCATTATTTATAATTATCAAAATTTAATAACTGTCTGGCCTTCAAGAACTTCATATGTCCCTAAATAAATTACCTATTCATCGTTTTCATCTTTCATAGTTTCTAAAATAACAGTATCTCCTTCAGATCCTACACTAATAGTGGTAGAGCTCTGCCCAGCTCCCCAGCTCTGGCTTATAGACCAGTTCATCGTTCCTAATACTGTTACAATGTCTTGGTATAAAGAAGTTACTTTATTTTTATTTAGTTCAAAAAAGTCATTCCAATCTGCAACAGGAACTTCTAAGAAGTCATCTTCCTTATTATTTGAAGCCATGGTATTCCACTGCTCTATCTTGCTAACATCTACTTGAGTATATATTCCTGTATTAAAATCTTCAAAACTTGAATTACTTATATATTCTCCTTGATCATTGATTTCCATTGCCTCTATATTGCAGACATCTTGTAAATTTTGTAAATCTGTTATTGTAACTGTCTGATTGTCATTCCAAATTTCATATTTTGAATCCCCAGTATAGGCACCATTAGGCAGGTTGGCATAGATTTCTCCTTCCTCCTTAATATAGTACCATCCACCAGTATTATCTCTAGTAGAAACAACTTTATCGGTTTCTCCATATGAATTACTATCAGATGAAAAAGGTTCTGTAGGATGGATATCAAATTTATTCAATAAATTTGTATCGTTGGAAACTAAATCAGGGAATTCAAAAGAGAGATTACTCTCTAAAGAAAGTTTAAATCTGATTAATCCTAGTTTGTGCTGTACCTTTGCGACCTTAGCTTTACGGAGTTCTTTTCTAAGTTTTGGTATGGCTGTAATAGCCAAAACTCCAATAATAGCAATAACTATTAACAATTCAATTAAGGTAAAACCATTTTTGTTATCCATAAAAATCACATCCTTATGTATTAGTCTATTTTTATTTGAGACTTAAATCATATATATTTTTAAACTCCTTATTTTTTTGCTTAAAAATATCCACTAATTTTGGATCGAAATGTTCACCGCTGTCCTCTAATATTATTTCATAAGCTTTTTCATGGGTAAATCCTTCTTTATATACTCTAGGCATCCGTAAAGCATCATAAACATCAGCTAAGCCGACTATACGTGCTTCTATAGGTATATCTTCCCCTACCAATCCTTCGGGATATCCTCTTCCATTCCATTTTTCATGATGATATAACGCGATATTTATAGCCAAATTTGGGTTTTTAGATATATTTTTCAAATTATCTATTATTTCAGCTCCCTTTATGGTGTGATTTTTTATTATTTCAAATTCCTCTTCTGTTAATTTGCCAGATTTATTCAAAATTTCTTTAGGAATAACTACCTTACCGACGTCGTGCAGAGATGCAAAGATCTTAATTTCTTTTGTAGTCTCTCTAGGTAATTTTAACCCTTTAGCTAAAATTTCTGAATATCCACCTACTCTTTCTATATGAATACCTGTTTCCATATGATTGATGTGGTTAACATTTTCTAAACTTCCTATGAGAGCCTTAAATATCTTTTCGCTATTTATCTTTTCCTTTATATATTTCCATCTGTAAAAACCAATTATAATAATAATTATTAACATTAAAAATTTAAAAATTTTTAAATTTTTTGAAAGGTATGCAGGAACCTTCTCTGCGATAACAATCCTGGTTCCTTCTTCATTATTTATAAATTCTACAATTAAATTTATATCTTCATAAATTCTTTCATCAATATTTGGAGTAAGATAAAATCTATACTCTATAGGTGATACTTCTAGAACTTTAACAATATTTATATATTTTTTTTTAGATAGATAATCTTCACTTGTCGTCTGAACATCAATAAGGTAATTTATTTTTCCTTCATTTAAAGCATCTAAAGCTGTTTTTCTTTTTTCAAACTTTCTGATTTTCTGCCTAGGGATATTTTTTAATAGAAGATTTTCTAACATCTTACTTTCTGCGACTCCAATCAAACCTTTAGCTTCATAGATAGAAGAGACTTTTGGACTGGATTTATTACCTAAAAGAATAATATAGTCATTGTATGTTAGGTCTACCTTTTTAAATTTTTCATCCCTTTTCTTAGTAATTCCCATAGGGAACATTGCATCTCTTTCACCATTTTTTAGTGCTTCTACTTCATTATTAAAACTATCCTGGGCATCTGCTTGAATTATATTCAAATAAATATATGGAGATAGTTTATTAAAAAGCTCGATAACCTCTATCGAATCTCCAGCTAATTGACCATTTTCCATTCTTACAAATGGTTTTGCCAGCTTATGGACTATTATATCTAATTTTACGGGTTTCTTATATTTAACCATTTGTTTAGTTTTAAAGATAAGATCATTATTTTTTTCATCTTCAGCTTTTTTCAAAATTTCCGACTTTAAGTTACCATTTTTTTGTAAAAAATGTGAATTTAGACTAGAAATTAAATGCTTATATTTTTTTTGTAAACCAATTCTTCCCTCATCCTCAAACCAAAGATTTCCAACGACATTAAATTCTTTTGTGTTTTTTCTAATTGATTCGTGATAGGTTATTATATAGTCAAAAACTCCATTGTAATAATCTTCAAACAATTTTTTCTTTGTATTAACATATTTCAACCCTTTTATTTTATCCTCTAAATTTTCCTTAAATAATTGAGAATTATAGGTACCAACCCTTTTATTCTCAAGGACTTCTAAAGAATTTATAGTATGTGGTATCTTTGAATATATAGAAAATGGATTTGATGTTATTATTCCAGTAAAAACCATATATAATTTTCTTTTTTCCGTTATATTGACGGGATAGATTGCATCTATTTTTCCATCTATAAAATCTTTTTCAAGGGCTGCCCATTCATAAATAACTATTTCTATCTTATACCCTGAAGTTTCTCCCCACTTTAAAATTTCTTCTATTAAATATCCTTTATTTTGTTGATTAGTTATAATAGAGTCTTTATATACTCCTACCCTCAAAATAGGATTGGATAAACTTAATTGAAATAAAAAGATAAATAATAGTATACACATTTTTTTAAAATTAAACATTTTATAAAAAAACAATAAAATTTCCCCCTTTGTAGAATATATTTACAAACAATCATACTATCCTAGTCGTACACTTATTTAAGTTTAGTTTTTAAGTGGAATCTCACCATATATAACTTTCTTCTTTCTATTTTTAATATATTCAAAAGCAACCTTTAGATTCTTAGAAGAACTGCCCCCTGTATTTTGTTTGTAAGAGGGAATAATTATTGCTTTTCCCCCTTGAGTAGGCGATCCTTTTCCACTATTAACTAATTTATCATCAATATAAACGGAATAGTTACCTGTTAATTTCCCATTGGGAACAAAATTTGGTAACCAACCAATATTAGGTTGTATATCTACGACATATTTACCACTACCATAAGGACGTTCATAAAACTGCCCATTTCCTCCTACAAAATAATTTTCGCCTTTTAAAGTCGGAAGCCCTATGTTGTCCCAAGTATTATTTTTATTTGAGCTACTTTTTTTAGTTTCGTTGTTATTGCCAGAAGAAGTAACTTTCTTAGTTTCGTTGTCGATGTTAAAAGAATCCTCTTTTTCATTCCAGATTTCATAGATAGGATCATGGGTATAGGCTCCATCGGGAAGATTGGCATAGATTTCACCAGTACTCCTTATATAATACCATCCACCGTTGTTATCCCTCTTTTCAACGACTTTATTTGTTTTACTACCACTATTGGAAGCGAATACAATTTTAATAATTTTGGTGCAACAGTTCCAGCGAGAACACCAATTATAGCGATTACTATCAACAATTCAATTATTGTAAATCCTTTTTTCATAAAATTTTATCTCCTTTTCTTTGATTTATAGAGTGAAATATCAGCCTTTTCAATTAGGTCATCTATGTTTTTCATTGACTGATCTAATTTTGAAATTCCCACACTAAAGGTTACACGAAAGTTCACTCCTTTATTTTTAAATTGTTTCTTCTTTATCTTATTTTTTATTTTTTCTGCTACTTTTTTCCCATCATTCAAGCTGGTATATGGTAATATCAACAAAAATTCATCTCCACCATACCTACCAAAAATATCTTCACTTCTAATCTTATTTTTTATAAGTTGGGAAACCGTTTTTAAAACATAATCACCAGCTAAATGTCCATAAGTATCATTAGTCTCTTTAAAGTTATCTAAATCAATAATTAAACAAACCAGGTTAATATTATGTCTTAAACATTTTGAAAATTCTTTCACGAACAGTTCTAGAAGATAGTTTCTATTGTAAATATCAGTTAGCTTATCTATTGTAGAATCATAAAATAATTCTTTATTTCTATTATTTAATTCTTTATTTTTTCAATAGTAATCTAGAATATTCATATTCTGAATATTTAGAGTTTGAATATATAATAGACAATAGTAAAGCTATAATTGCTAAAAATAACGTTCTTTGAAAAAAATTTAAATTATTTTTATGCTCATATTCTGAAAGGTCTGATTTTGTAAAGATTATCCAATAATAATTTTCATCACTGTTTTTATTTGGATAGACCTTATTATAAGTGAGTAAAATATTTTGTTGATAGATACTACCGGAATTATTTTTTTTTAACTTGTTTCCATATTTCTAAGGAATTATCCTTAAAATTAAGATCTTGTTTTTCTTCCAACATAATCCCCCATTCCTTATGTTTTTCAGTTGATTTTAAATAATAGGAATGATCATCTATAGAAAGAGTTGGTGACCCATCTTGGTTTTTAAGTCCTTTATTAATGCTATTCA
>CP102407.1 GCA_024628785.1 Fusobacteria bacterium ZRK30 | reverse complement strand
TCAAGATCTTTCTCATAAACTCTCCTCCTTTATTAATTGTCTTCTTTAACCTTTGATTTCCAACGTTTCATGAGTAGTGAATTGCTCACTACAGAAACCGAACTAAAAGCCATGGCTCCCCCTGCAAAGATAGGGCTCAATAAGAATCCGGTAAATGGATAGAGCGCTCCTGCTGCAAGGGGTAATCCCAATGAATTGTAAAAGAAAGCCCAGAATAGATTCTGTTTAATCTTTTTCATAGTATATCTAGACAGCTCCATGGCTACAACCACATCTCTCAAGTCTTCTTTTATAAGGATAATGTCTCCTGATTCTATAGCTACATCTGTCCCAGAACCTATTGCAATCCCTATATCTGCCTGTGTTAGAGCAGGGGCATCATTTATACCATCTCCAACCATGGCAACTTTTTTCCCATCTTGCTGGAGTTTTTTTATATTATCGGATTTATCCTGAGGTAATACTTCAGCCAATATTTTTTTAATACCGACCTGTTTGGCTATTGCTTCTGCGGTTCTTCGATTGTCACCCGTTATCATTATTGTTTCAACACCTATCTGATTGAGGGCTTGAATGGCTTTAGCCGAATATTCTTTCAGGGTATCTGCCACAGCAATAATACCGGATATTTTTTTATCTACAGCTATCAGCATGGCGGTTTTACCTTCATCTTCCAATTGTTCAAGGTTTTTTAAAGCTGATTCATAGTCTATATCATTGTCCTCTAAAAGTTTTTTATTTCCCAAGTGAATGATGGAATCCATATACTTAACTTCGATTCCCTTACCGGTTATAGAATTAAACTTATCTGGGTCTACAATCTTTAATTTTTTTTCTTTGGCATGATTGACTATAGCTTCTCCAAGGGGGTGTTCTGAATTCTTTTCAGCTATGGCTGCAAAGAGCAGAAGTTCATCCTGAGATCGATCCGAAAGAACAATAATATCAGTTACCTGTGGTTCCCCCCTGGTAAGGGTTCCTGTTTTATCAAAAACTACCGTATTAATTTTTTGAGCCATCTGGAGACTTTCAGCATTTTTGAATAAAATCCCGTTTTCCGCACCTTTACCGGTTCCTACCATGATGGCAGTAGGAGTAGCAAGCCCTAGAGCACATGGACAAGCTATAATCAATACTGCAACGAAGATGGTCAATGCAAAGGTTATTCCTCCAAAAAAATACCATGCAGTACTGGATACAATGGCAATTCCTACGACTACGGGAACAAAATAAGAGGATATTATATCAGCTAATTTTTGGATGGGTGCCTTACTTCCCTGAGCTTCTTCTACCAATTTAATAATTTGGGCTAAGGCTGTATCCGCCCCTACCTTGGTTGCTTTAAATTTAAAACTTCCGGTTTTGTTGATGGTTGCACCTATTACCCTGGTACCTTTAATTTTTTCAATAGGAATACTTTCTCCTGTAATCATACTTTCATCTACACTAGAATGTCCTTCTGTAATCTCACCATCAACTGGGACCTTTTGTCCTGGTTTTACCAAAACAATATCCCCTACAATTACTTCTTCTATGGGTATTTCAATTTCTCCCCCACCTCTTATGACAATAGCAGTTTTAGCAGAAAGACCCATGAGTTTTTTTATAGCCTCACTAGTTTTTCCCTTTGCCTTTGCCTCGAGAAACCTTCCCAAAAGGATGAAGGCAATTAATATTCCTGCTACCTCAAAATAGAGTTCATGGTACCTTCCCAAAATCATAACCCATACACTATAAAAGAAAGCTGAACCGGTACCTATTGCCACCAGTGTATCCATATTGGCGGTCTTTGCCTTTATAACAGACCTTATTCCCTTTGTATAAAATTCATATCCTACAAGCATTATAGGGATGGTAATGAGTAATTGAATCAGCCCCATATTTTTCTCTATAAATTCATTTACAGGCATCCCCATATGAGGACCCATTGCAAAATATAGAAGGGGCAAGGAAAGAATCATGGCAATGCTTGTCTTATGTTTCAGTGATTGAATCTCCCTTTCTCTGGCTTCCCTCTCCTCATCCTTGTTTTCTGTATCCAAAAAATTTTCATATCCTACATCTTTTATTATCTCTCTTATCCTGCTTGAGTCAAGAATTTCTGGATCATATTTTATTACAGCTTTTTCTGTGGGAAGCAGAGTTTTTTCCACGACACCAGAAAGTTTATCCAAAGCCGATCCCACAATACCAATACAGTGGGGATTATCCATCCCTAATACTTTAAGACTTAAAATACTAAGTCTTTCAGGTTTTTTCACGGTATAGCCGGAATCTACAACAATTTTTTCAAGTGCATCTATATTAACTTCTTTAGGATCATATTCAATAGATGCCATGCCGGTTGCTAAATTAACATTTACATTATTGACCCCCTTCTGACTTTTAAAGTTTTTTTCCACCTTAGCAGCACAGGCACCACAGCTCATACCTTCAATGCGGATAGTGCATTTTTCTGTTTTATTAACAGATATAACTTCTGCTTGATTTTTATCTAGATCTTTATTTTTAAAAGCTTTATAACAGTCCTGGCTGCAAAAATAATAAGTTTTACCGTCTTTTTCAAATGTAAACTTTGCTTTTTTTGGATCAACCTTCATTCCACAAATAGGATCTTTCACCATGATATACCTCCATTTTTATATACTAAATTTATAATTTTTTTAGATTGTATCTCCTTAAACACTATTTACTAAAATCTTATACCATTTCCTCTTTAAAATAGACCCATTAAAAAGAGGAACAAAGGAAATAGATAGTATAAAATATAGTACAGTTGGAGGATATTAATTTAGGCACAGAAATTTTGAATTGAAGTTAATAAATTGCTGATAATTATCGTCGTATACTAATTTTTTAGCGAGGTGAATTAATATGAAAAAATTTATATATATATTTATTTCTATAATTTTACTTTTAATTGGATACCATCTTTACACCATAGAATTTTGGGAACCTAAAGCATCTTATAATGGGAGTGAGGTTATTAGTGTTGCAGCACTTCAAAACAATTTAGAGGCTTTAAAACAAGAATTGAGAGAAAAAGGGGAATACAGGTGCTGTATTCAAAATGACTGTGCATGGTGTGCAATCTATATGGGACACTGTATTTGTGCTGACCTTATAACGGTAGAAGGTCGAGAACAATCATGTCCAGAATGTGCTGCTGCCTGGAATAAAAAGAGGGGAAAGATACCAGGAGTAGATTCAGATGCAGTAGAGGTTATTACCTTCGGAGTATATGGTTTTGAAAATAATGGAGAACACTATCATCCACCAGTAAAAGGTGAAGTGGAAGATAACCATCATAAGGAGGAAAAACAAAAGGTAGACATAAAAAAAAATTCTCTCTCTCATGATGAAGTTCATAACATTAATGCAGAGCACAGTCATTAAAAAAAAATTCTAACAAAAAGACTTCACCTGCAGGTGAAGTCTTTTTGTTTCTTCACACAATTTTCACAGAGGTCCTCTATACTTAATTATAAGGAAGATAAAAGGATGTGATTGCAATGATGCATGGATATGGATTTGGCAGTTCTATGTTTTGGGGAGGTGGGATCTTTATGTTTATATTTTGGATATTGATAATAATACTTATAGCCTCTATATTAAAAGATAGTTTTATGGGAAATCGTCGAAACTTCAGACAAAATGAAAGTGAAACACCTATGGGAATCTTAAAAATAAGATACGCTAAAGGAGAGATTACAAAGGAACAATATCAAGAGATGAAAAATAAAATAAAAGACTAATAAAAACTAAATATATATTAAATAAGGGAGTGATTAAAATGAAAAAGAAAATTATTGTAGGATTATTAGTAATATCAGCATTATCATTTGCAGCAATGAACACTAACCAAATAAATATGAATTATAACACTCAAAGAGGGATACACTATACTCAAATGATGAATGAGTTATCGACAAGCCAGCAGAATGAATTAACTAATATGGTGCAGGATCATAGAGAGGCTAGCTATAAAAAAGGTTTAGATATAAGATCTAAACAATTAGAACTAGAAAAATTATTATCAAAAGATAAAGTAAACTGGCAGAGTGTAGAAAAGGTAAATAAGCAAATATCCGACATGAGAGCTAAACAAAGACTAGATAACATAAAATTTAGAAAGACTGTAGAAGATAAATTTGGAATAACTATGGGATATAAGGGCATGGATGGACATATGGGTGGTGGAATGATGAACGGTAATGGCAGACATATGGGTAATGGAATGATGAATGGTAATGGCAGGCATATGGGTGGCAGAATGATGAATGGAACCAGAGGTTACTAAACTTATTGTATAGATTAAAATAGGGTACCTCCGATTTAGGATACCCTATTTTTTTACCTTTAAAAGTCTGTTTTAGATGAATTAAAAATAAAATCAATTAATCTGGTAATATAAATGCAATAACTATAAAAAGAACTCCTATTCCTCCTGCAACAAATATGCCGGAAATGGAAGAAAATAGAGCAGTACTTCCCCCGACATTAGTTACGGCCAAAGTCATCTTTCCTCCTAGATCGAAAAATAAGATTGTATCTTTAATTTTGTCGTATACAAGGGTCAAAAATAATGCTCCAATCATTCCGCCTAAAACAAATGAAAGACCATCCTTTCTACCCTCTCCAAGGGCCACCAAACCTGTTCCTGGGCAAAATCCAGATATAGCCCAGCCCAGTCCCATTATACCTCCTCCTACTATAACTCCTATATATGATGATTTTATACTCAAATGTGATATATCTACAATTCCAAATAACAGAAGGATAAATAATAAAAGGTTACTTAATCCGATGGCAAAAAGTATTGTTTTCATTAAATGAAAGTCTTTTAATCTGAGCATATTTATAATTTTTTGTGGGTTTGAAGCTCCAATCTTCTGAAGGATAAATCCAAATAAAAATCCTATTATAAGAGCTAATATTATATTCATTTTTTTCCTCCTTTATATAAAATTATGGCTGCAGGTATTGCGACAATAAATGTTCCTAGAGTAAACAGATAACCGCTGACTGATGTCTGCATCATGCCGCTCATCATATGCCCACTAGTACATCCCCCAGCAAGTCTGGCACCAAACAACACCAGTACTCCTCCTAAAAAGGATACCAAGTATCTTTTTTTAGATGATTCCCCAAACCTATCCTTCCAGACTTTAGGGAGAGAATGTTCATCTTTTTTGACTTTTTTATCCTTTAATTTACTGGCAGTAAAACCACCTAGTATCATCGCAAATACAAATACAAAACTATAATTTAAAGGATTAGCAATATTTTTGGCATATTTCCCTCCGCTTTTATTTATATATGCGTTGAAGCTAGAATAGCCGCTCTTGGCTCCTACATCTTCAATAACTAGTTCTTCAACTGAATTCCACACCACACCATCAAATATTACAAATTGTGTAGAAACACCGATTGGTTTTACAAGAACTACAGCGATAATAAAAATAAGACCTAGAACTATACCGCTTATAAACCAACTCCATTGCTGCTGTTTGATTAAATTTTTCATACTCTCCCCTCCATCTTAAACAACACTGAATTTATTTCACTTCTCTTAAAAACACTTCCAACTTTTTTTACCTAATAATTTAATTCTTATAAACTTAGTAATTTCCTTTTAAAATTTAATATTTTCTAATTTCGATTCTAAGCGATTTTAGGAATTCTACTACCGACTCTTCTACATAGATTTAAGTGTCTAAAAAATTCTTGAATAATATCATTTCTTGGGTCGAAATGTTCTTCTTCGAAAAAATCTTCCTTTAAAATTTTCACAAGTCGAGTTAATAAAGATAAGAACGGTTCTTAAATTATAATTACCATTTATTTTTAAATGAAAAAGTATTAAATAAAAGGATACTGTTCTCAGTATCCTTTTATGGTTGATTTTGTTAAAATACAAATAAAATAACCTCTATAGAGACTATTTTCTATGAAATAAGGTAGATACAACTATCACTCTCTAAGATCTCATAGGTCCCGCCAATAATGATATCTCTCCCATAGGCCTCATAATAAAAATAGTCTCTAAAAATACCAGGTATTCTCTGAAAATCAATGATCTCTGCAAAATAATAACCAACTAACTCTTCATCAGATAAAATGGACTCTCCCCGGTCTATAATGTCTATAGAAGAGCTGCTATAAGCTGACAAAACCTCATCTATCTGGTAGGACTGTAAGAAGTAATCTCTGACAACTCTAGGCTCTATGGTCTCATAGATCTCCTCTAAGGTCTCAAAGTGATAGAAAAGAAAATTAAGCATGAAATTACCGCCAATATCTTCAAACCTAAAATCTCCCTCAAAATCACAAACCTCTATCTCCTCTACCCCATAAATTCTACAAGATAATATAGCACTCTTTAAATCCTCTAGAGAACTGATCTCAAACCACCTGCCAGGCCAATCATGACAAGTATCAAATGAAGCCAGGTATAAATTAATAGTCATCTTTAACACCTCCTAAAATATAGTGTGAATCACGAATCACCCTAAACATAAAAGAAAAACTTTTCAGAAGTGGGAAAAAAATGAAGATAACCTAGCTATCAAAGGGACACATTTTTGGAACGGTGCTCTGACTAGAAGCTATTAAAATCAATGCTTCTTCTGATAATTTTTCTTTAAAATTTGGAAAATCGCAAAGGGAAGGTAGTTTTAACGGAGTGAACGACAATTTCCAAATAAGCCACCTAAAAATAAGGGATAATAAAGAAGTGGTGCAACCTCTGTCCACTGAACCTTTAACTTTTAGGAAGGTTTTTAATTGGATTAAATTGCCTGGAATGAGAAAAGACCTATGGTATCTCTTTTAATTATAAAGATCTAGGAGTTTGTAGCCGTAAAAGGTATCACCAAAATACTAAAATTTACGCTGTAGATTAAGAATTTTTCGAAAGTAGGAGGGGAGCAGCTGATATCTATCCAGGAAGGGTGGGGAAGGATAAAAAAAAGACCCCCAGGAATAAATCTAGGGGGATATTGTTATTTAAATCTTTTTTGCTCCTAAAATAAAATTTACGCTCCTAAAAAGGTCCTTTTCGCTCCTATAGTTCTAAAGTTCTTTATTTTTCAAGGATTTTATTGCTCCTAAAAAGGTCCTTTTCGCTCCTAAAAAATTATTTACGCTCCTATAATTCAATAAATTATTGATTTTTAAGGATTTTATTGTTCCTAATTCAAGGTTAAAAGTCTATTGCTATTTTATAAAAAGTCCCTCTTCCTATTCCTAGTTTTTTTATATATTTTTTTTCTACTAGTTTATTAAAAAGTTTAGTCGTTTGATTTTTAGTTAGATCAAAGTTCTCTTGAACATCTTTATTGCTGATAGTTTTATTGGTAAGTAAATATATCAGAAGATCTTTTTCTATCTTATTTAGGTCATCTAAAGATTCTATTTGTTTTTTACCATCCTCAATTTTTTCTATATTCCAGAATTTAAAAGTAAATTTATCTTTATCTTCCTCAATGTCTGGATGCTTATATGAATAATCTTTTACAGCTTTTAAGATCTTAGGAATCCCGCTGCCGGCTCTTTCACATAAATTTAAGTGTCTAAAAATTTCTTGAATAATATGATTTCTTGGGTCAGAATGTTCTCCTTCGAAAAAGTCTTCCTTGGAAATTCTCAAGGTCCCTGGATTTTCAAATTGAAAGTAGTTAGGATATTTAGTTACTTTAATTGGCTGTTCTAACTCAAAGTTAGCGTGAATTATTGAATTAATAAATGCTTCTCTTAGAGCTATATGAACTTCACTTAATTCTTCCCTGGTAATGTTATCTTCTAAAATTTTAAAGTTTTTTTCCAAATTATTATAGATTCTATTTATTGCCAAATAGAAAAAATTATATAGATTATCTTCCCAAGTACCATCATATACAAGTCGGTCGCTCCACCTTTCATGACTTAAATCACTTTTGTCTATGTATTCTACGTGGAAATGCGGCAATCTCTCTTTTATAGCCTCTGATTTTCCAAAAACCAATAAGCCACCTAAAGTTAATTCCAAGGTATTGGTTCTTCTGTTTTTCCTAAGAACTTTTAGTTTAATTAAAAAATCCTGGTCACTCAGCCCTGTAAATGGATGTTCCGATTTTAGGAGGGAAAACCTTTGTCTGTAAGATCTTATTGCTTCTGGATCTAAATCATCAATGGTAAAATTCTCCAGTAAACTGTTATCCAAAGATTCATTACTGGAATCCTGGATCATTATAATCATCTCTTGTTCTGTACACCTGTAATCTCCCTCATAGTTCCTTTTGAAAGTAGTCTTGGGATTGTTGTTTAAGTAAACTGGCTTATCTTTATAATACGCTCTGGGGACATCTATGATGATTACAACTTTATCGTCTATGATTTTTTCAACGATATTTTGATCTGTGATAATATTTTTGCTAACTTTTTGAGAATTATTCAAAATATCAAACATCTCTTTTTTTACCTTATCCGGGCTTTTTACTCCTGAAATATTTAGTCCTGTAGAAGTTTCCTCTATACCTAAAATTAGGAGTCCGCCATCTGTATTGGCAAAGGCTGAATAACTTTCTAACGCTTCCTTTGGGAAGCTATTTTTAGATTTTTTCAGTTCGATTTGATAATTCTCCTCTATATTTATCAAATATTCTTTCAACTCTATACCTTCTAATTTTTTAATTTTATTTAAAATCTCTCTTATTGTTCTCACCTCTTTAATATGAAACTTTTCTATTACTTAATTATATCATATCTTCTGGGTTAAATATTATGCTAGGAATGAAAAAACTTGAAGAAAATAGGAAAAACGCGGACAAATTTAAAAGATTATCGCAAACAAAAATCGAAAAAGTATTAAATAAAAGGACACTAAAGTTTAGGTGTCCTTTTAAGGTTGATTTTATTGGGTTTATTTTCGAAAGTTCCAAAATAGTTATTTTGGAACTTTTGTATCTAAACTTCAAAAATTTGGTAAAAAATATAATTATCTAATTTCAAAGTTAGTTAGTTTATTTCATCATGGAAAAAGGAAAAATATAATTCTTCAAATATATTTTATTAATAAGGAGTGATTAAATGAATATTAAAAGAAAAATTTTTACTTTGATTTTTTTTACGGCTATAATTCCAATATTAATTATTTCAACAATTACATTTTCAATATTTTCTAAAAAATTAAATGATGTGGAAAATCAGAAAATTGAACTACTTAATCAGGCAATAGAAAAAAACATCAATAAAGAGATCTATACTTCCATTGAGATGCTGAAATATATATCGGATATATATTCTAAAAAACATATAGGTTTCAAGGGTATAAAGGTTCAAGTTAATGATGAAATTAGACTTAAACGGATGTTATATCATATGAAAAATATATCTAAATTAGAAAAAACCATAAAATTTATAGCTTTCGGAACTGCTGATAAAGAAATGATGTTTGATAATTTAACTGAAAGTCAAAACTTATTAGCTGATTATGATCCCACAACAAGACCATGGTATATGGGAGCACTTAAATCTAAAGGGGTTTATCTCTCGGATGTTTTCAACCACATAGGAACAGGTAACCCCATCGTTACTCTCTCTAAAAAGGTTGTATCCAACGGTAACGTAGTTGGTGTTCTGGTGGCAATGGTTGACTTCTCTCACTTATCGGAAGATATATCTAAATATAAGATCGGTTCTTCTGGTAGTTTTTTTATTGTTGATAAAAATAACAATATTTTAATAGACGGTGGAGATAATAAGAAAAATTTCAGTTATATTTCTAAAATGGATCTATTTGCCAAAGATCATTTTGAGTTTATAAAAACTACTCTCTTAGGACCAAGAGTTTATCATTCAAAAAAAATCAAGGGATCAAACCTTCTTTTAATTGGAAGTGCTTATGAAAAAGACCTTAACAGCACTATTTTGAAATTAAGAACTTATATTGTTCAGGTTGTTATATTAACTATAATCTTTATTCTTGTCACTTTATCCATACTCAATATAAGTTTTGACAATTCCCTTAACAGATTAACCTATATTATAGAGAGTATTTCCAGGGGAAATTACAGTAAGAATTTTGATAAACTGACTAAAATTATAGATGAAAAAAATGAATTTAATTTTATAAAAAAAGCTATACAAAAAATGAGTTATGAAATTATAAAAAGAGAGAACGAACTGATCTATATATCTGAAACTGATCAATTGACTAGTTGTTATAATAGGAGGGCTATTATAAGTTTTATTGAAAAAGAAATTGAGCAATCAAAATTTTTTGATTTAAGTTTCTCATTAATAATGTTTGATTTGGATAAATTTAAAAAGGTAAATGATACTTTTGGTCATTTATTTGGAGATGCCGTTTTAAAAGATATTTCTAAGGTCATATTGAAAGATATAAAATCAACAGATGTTTTCGGAAGATACGGGGGAGAGGAATTTCTAATTTTATTACCCAATACCGGATTACCTGAAGGAACAATTATTGCAGAAAGACTGAGAAAAAATATAGAAAAACTCACATGGGAATATGATATTGTAATAACTATCAGCGTGGGAGTTGTCAAAAATTTGAAAAATGATAACTTAGACATTATCTTAGAAAGAGTGGATAATTTGCTGTATAAGGCAAAACATAATGGACGAAACAGAGTAGAATATCAAAAAATAACTTGAAATCATAAATAGTAAAAATGGTGGTGAGCTATCTCAAGCACACCACCATTTTTAAATTTGCTGTATATTCCATATTTATCACCTCTAGGGGTAGAGTCCCGAAAATGCGGATTTACAACGTTAAGAAAAAACTCTTCTTTGAGACAACCCTCGTGAAACGCTTCAACTCTTTATTTTTCAAGGATTATCAAATGTATCACTGGAGTAAACTCTATTGAGATATTCTTGAGATTACAATACAAAATCTTTTTTTAAATAATATCAAGTTTCTTCTTAACTACTTGATAATATTAGGGTTAAAGACTAGGTGAAATTCCTTAGCGTTGTAAATCCGCATTTTCCTGACGGGACCCCTTTTTAATTACAGATTTGATAAGATAAAAAAACAAAAGAGACCTACTGAGGCTGCTAGATCTCTTTGTTAGATTATTATTCGTACTTTGTCTAAATCATAAATTTCAACCTTTCTTATTTCTAAAATCAAATTTAGGTTTTGTATTTTCACTATCTGTAACAGTAGATTTTGTATTTTTATCAGCCTTATTAATTTTAATGATTTGATCTGAGCCTTTATTTTGTGAAGGCTTAGTCTTTTTATCTTTTCTATAATCGAATTGAGGAGGTGGCAGAGTATTCTTTGTATCAGTTGATATTATAGTATTTGGAGGTTTAGTAACTGGATTTTTTATGTTATCCGGTTCTGGCTTCGGTTGAGCTCCTTCATCTACACCCTCACCTCTATATGCTCTGGCTCTAATCTTAACAGCATCAATTAACGAATTATCCGACTGTAACTCTGAGTCAACTTCATCATATGAAGGAGAGATTCCGTATTCAGACAAACTCTTAACAACATCCTTCATTGTTTGTTCTGGGTCACGATAATATACACTTCCTCTAATTCTTATAAAACACCAGCCCAAACGCTCTAATATTGCTTGTCTTGCAAGGTCATTTCCCAAATTATCTTTGTTATGAAACCTTTCACCATCACATTCCAAAGCTACTTTTTTATCTTTATATTGAATAACCATATCAATACGGTATGCCCCTACTTTAAACTGTGGAATTACCTTGTAATTTCTATCTAAAAGGTATTTCATGACTTCCATTTCAAAAGGAGATTCACTCCTTTCCAGCAAGCTATCGCGTTCTAGGTTTGGGTTCATGGCATGTTTTATGAGTTTTAATCTTAAGTCATCTGGCTTTAAATCAATTTCGGGATTCAATGAATGAACTACCCACAATTGATTTCTGGCCCGACTAACCGCAACATTGTATCTCTTTCGGTATTTATCATTATAACCATCTTCACTTAGAAGTCTCAGAGGTCCACCATTCTCATTTGGACTATCTACTAAACTAAGAATGATAATATCCCTCTCATCTCCTTGGAATTGAGGTGGCGTTCCACATTGTATTCTCCTTTCTTCATATGCAACAGGATCAATAACCGATTGAAGCATCCTATCGATAATAGCACTCTGTTCATTACCAAGCATAGAAATTATACCAATAGTTTGGTTAACATACTCATCAGTATCCATAAAAGCTCGAACTAAGGATACTATGTGCTCAGCTTCAACTTTATTTATTTTTTTGTCATTTCGTGACGCACCAGACACTCTATATTCTACAACTGGAGGATAAACAGATACATTTGAGGAATCACGTAAAGGTTTAATCTTGCCATTATATGACAGGATGTTGCTGAATTCAATAATTTCAGGTAAACACCTAAAATGTTCTGTAAGCATCAAAGGCCTAAATCCTGAAGATTTTGCCATATCATATAAGGAAGTAAGTTCGTTAAACAAATGATTATTGGGAATCCGCTCTAAATGTTGAGTAATAAGAGCAGTTACTTCTTCAGTTTTGATTCCCACAGTACCTGGACTAACCTGTTTATCATCTCCCACAATAATTACTTTCTTTGCCAGATATAGCACTGGTAAAGCCAAAATATTGGCTTGGCTTGCCTCGTCAATGATGATAACATCAAACTTATTTTTCCCTGGATTAAAGCTTTCAACAACTTTATTTAATGGCATAATCCATATCGGTATTGCAGTTTGACAAAGGGGCATCAATTTTCTAGCTTCAGCTTTCAGCATTGGAGCTTTTTTCCCTGTCCCTTTACCTATTTGTTTAATTGTGTTTCGCCATCCATGTAGTGCTTGATTTTGCTTATCCGTCTGATTCCTAATCTTTTCATACCACGCTTTTTCATATGCAAGTGCCCTGGCATTTTTCAATAAAGCTTTATTAAGTTGTTCCATATCCAATTGTATTTTTGCTGGATCGCTATTATCTAAACGTTCTATTTGATTTTTAATTTGAAAATACTTCCACGCTTCATCAAAGTTGTCTGGAATTTTTGTTTGTGAATGAATTCCTTCCCGCTTCTCTATTTCTGATGCGAGAACTGGCGCAATCTCTCTTATACGTGATCGTAGTGTTTCTCTTCTATCTGCCATCTCTCGTTTTCTGATTAACCCCTTTAGTGCTTTTATATTATTATTATAGCTGTCAAGATCGTGAGATTGTACAGATTTAGCCAAATTATCTATCAAAGGATTTTGATCTGCATAATTATCTAATAGCCTTTTATAATCATCGATTTTCTTATCTAGCTCACTCAGCTCATTCTTATATATTTGTGTCTGAAGTAGCCCTGTTACAGTCTGTAGCTCACTTAAGGCAACATCAATATTGCTCATTAAGGAGGTTCGCATTAGTTTGTTTTCAGTTGTCCAACATATAGAATCTTCAATTTTATTGAAATATCCTTGGCAGTTACTCTGAAACCAAGTAAGAGCTTCAATAATCTTTTCTCTATAGATACGCACCTTGTTTTCAAAGTCATCAAACTCAAGTTTTTCAGGAGCGACAACATCCATTAATAATTTTTTAATTCTCCTTATAATCTCTTTTCTCTCGATTTCATAGGAAACAATTTTATGTACTTTTATAAACTCATCTCTTGTTTCAATTTCTTTCCTATTTACTTTTATCTTCTTTTTTAACTTCTTCCAACTCCCCTTTGAGAATAGACCTATAGGTTTTTCTCTACCAGAATCAATTATTTCACTTAGTGTTAAAAGTGACTGCTCACAGATAGAATCATTAGTGATACTAAAATCATCGTTAAGCTTCAACCTATTATATGACTCATATTTTGATGGAATATCCTCTGTTCTCTTAATGACATCACTCCATAAGTTTGGATATGTTGGATCGATCATTGAAGTATTAACAATCGATCTTTCCAACGGTTCAAAACTAACAATTTTTGAAGCCAACCTCTTCGATTCGTCTAAGAGTCGATTGATGAAATCAAGATCAACTAAAAATTTAACATCTTCTATGAATTCATTTTTTGCTATTTCATCTTTGAGTTCATTAATACGATCTATATTTTCTTTGAATTCTAGATCATCAATAACTTGATTATCATTAGGATAATCTTTTTTTAATAATCCTTCTTCTTCTTTGTTCAACTGACCATTTGATGCATATAAGAATACCTGTTCTTCATGAGTTAATGGTAATCCGACTTCATCTTTATTGCTTTTTCCATCAATATAATTATACATACCAATACCACTATGTAAAAACTTGGCTGCTTCTATTGGGGAAATAGAGTGATTGTCATATATTAGGTCTTTGTATTCCTTTGATCTAACTCTGACAAGATCTTTTGTTAATTGCTTAGATTTTTCCACAAGTTGCATCCTTTCTTCTTCAAGATACCTAATCTTTTCTTGTGAACTATGTAAATCTAAAGTTGAACTTTTTAATGCAATTTCACTTATAGCTTCATCCATTTCTTTTTTTTGTGAAGCAGAGTTGGATAAATTGATACACAAGCTTTGTAGATTAATCTCTGAATCTTGCGGATCTTTATAAACCTTATCTTTTAGCACTTTCAATGCTTTGTCTGTATTACTAGTTACTAATACATTATTCCCCTGACTTAACAGGTGACCAATAATATTTGCAATGGTATGAGTCTTTCCTGTACCAGGAGGCCCTTGAACAAGGACGGCTCCGTATTTCTCCAGATACTTTATTATTCTAAGTTGTTCTGTATTAGCTGGTAGTGTTAACAATACATCTTTATCTATACCACTATAATTCCAGCTTTTTTCAACAATTTCTTTTTGTGGTTTTTTATAAACACCGGTCATTGTCCTGAAGAAACCTGGCAATTCCATGTTATGATTTCTTTGCAAATCTTCAATGACACTTTGAATAAAGCTTGAGTAACCTAATGTTCTCTTTCTCAGAAATAGAATTGGTGCTGAATGTATTGTTGGAACTAAGTTTATTGGCTTGACCTGTTCTACGTAAATACCTTCAGTATCAATTACATTGATGATTCTCTCGAATAAAGGCTTAGTATTTTCGATTTGTGAAATGTCATACTCCCCTTCATCAATATCTGTTACGATATCCGACAGCATTCTCTGGTTGATTGTAGGTATAACTCTAAGCATTGATGTATACAGTTCGGTCTTTATTTCTCCACAATAAACCCTGAAGGACGGAGCATGTGCATCAAAACTAATCTCAACCTTTTGAAGAAGTATAGGGTGATCAATTATTCTTTCAGATGTATTCCATCTTATATTCCCATCCCCAAGTATCAATTCAACACTTTCAGACTCACGTTTCATATCCGAATATAATTGAAATAACTTGTTATAAAGCTCGACTCCCTTTTCTTTAGGTAGTTCCGTTGTTCGCCAACGATTTCTTTCTGAAGTCCATAAATCCGAGGCTTCTTTACGTTCTGGATCATCATCGAAATACTCATCATAAAACAATTCATCTTTTTCAGTTATTGGTTCTTTTTGGATTTTCTCAAAAAATTTGACTTCATTAACGCTGAGCTTCATCCAGTCATTTTCAATCCACTCTAACAAGATTTCTTGAGGTTTAGGACATGACAATAAAGTTGGACGACAAACTTCTAAATAACTCAAATCTTTCATATCATGTCCGAGGAATGCTGACCTTATCTCCTCTATCATAGGAATATCTGAAATATTTAAACTCCACTTTTGATTTTTTATTTCAGTGACTACGGGGTTAGAAAGTTCGTTAAACTCCTTTAAAAAATTAAAAATATTCAATATTTCTGCCATTTCTTTCACCTACCCTACAATTCTATTGCATTCAATACTTCTTTGAGATTGCGTATTTCATCTTCAGTTAGAGTTATTCCTTTGCCTATTTTGTCATCCTCATGATGCCAATCTCTTAAATCATATTTTGCAGTTCGGCCATTCCAACTTACCTTATTGAGCTCTTTTGTCCAACCGTTACCATGCTCTGACAAAATTGCAATACGTTCCGTTATTTCATGTTTAATATCACTCTTACTCATATAGATTCCTCCTTATATATTATCTATTTGCTTTAATTTCAACATTTATTTTTTTGTTGGATGAGAATCAATCTCTGCTATACCAAGTTCATAAGCTTTCATCAGTATTTGAAAGTTAAAATTGTATTGCTATTATAGCCCTTATATCTCTATACCATATATTGGACTTTCAACCTTTTTCTCTGAATTTTTTTTGTCATATAAATAAAAGGAATTATATTTATATAGCAGTAAATATAATAATATTATTGAATGGGGAGGATAGCTATGATAAGTATTATAGTAGTAATGATAATTTTATTTGTATTAGTACGCTGGGTAAGGTCTGTCATAATAAAAAATGAGCAAAAAGAACAAAATAGGATAAACTACAATATTGCTACTGTAATCATACAAAATAATTTTCATATGAAAAGAAAAGATATAGATGAATTTTTTAGATCTGAACTTTACAAATATTTTTTAATAGCACATAATAATAAACTAGAAATAAATGATGAGTTAGAAAAAAATTTGAAATATAATGTTAAAATCTACATGAAAAATAAAAGAGAGTCTTCTTAAGTGGAAGGCTCTCTTTTTGACTTACTATTTCAGATGATATTTTAATGATATTTCCCCCAAATAACTTTAGATTTTGAGGACTTAATATATTTAATAATTTATCCTCCTAAACTTTCAATTTCCTTGAGTACATCACTAAAGATTTCCCCCCTTTCTTTGAGCTCTTCTTTTATATGCTTTAGATCTTGAAGTATAGATTTCCTAGGTTTATCTCTATAATTCCCCACTGCTATAATATTAATGTTAATCTGGTTATCATCTTTAACTTCTTTAGTTTTAGTTTTGATTTTTTGTAAATCTTTTCTAAGTTTACTCATCGTCATCTAGCTCAACTCCTGTTTGAATTGCCTTGTTTACCATAATCATTTCTAGTTTGAATAATTCGACTTCAATTTTCTTTTGATCTGCTACGTCTAATACCCCCATGAGCTCTAAATCTACTTTTCTGGCTCTAGATAATGCCTTGAATGCTTCATTAGAAAATTTTACTGCTTGTACATCTTCTTCTTCAATAGCTTGGCTTAATTTTTCTCTAGCTTTATCAAAATCAGATCTGTACTTGTTCTCTAGCCCCTTCAGAATCAGAGAATGCTCCTCTAATCCCTCAACTTTCCCCAGTAATTCTGGATGGACCGTTTTTATAAAATCGTTTTTTACCTCTTCTCTTTTTTCTTCGATAGCTTTCCCTTTATTTCTATTCCACCCTTTTTTAGAAGCGTAATTCCTCAATGTACCAGACTTATAGACTACTTGTTTCCATTTCTGCTTTTGGATTTCCTCAAGCTCTCTATATGTTATTTTCTCTGAGCTTTCCCAAAGTAATTTGATTTCATCAAGAATTTTAGCCTTTTCTTCAGATGAGTATTTCTTTTTTCTAGCCATATCTACCACCTCCAAAAACAACACTCTTATTTGCGATCTAAGCTCTTTTGTTTTCAAGGCCTGTATGTTTAGACCTTGATCACGCTTAAATTTACTCTATATTTTAAAGATCTAAATCTTTTTTTATATTTTTTACAAATTCGCCAAATTTTCTGTTGAATGTTGTACTGGTGACACTTAATTTTTCACCTAATGCCTTCTGGGTTATTTTTGGATTATCTGCCAGTAGTTTAATTATCTGTAATTTTTCTTTATCTCCTAAATATTTTTTACTGATAGTTTGAAGCCATTTTTTCCTTTTTTGTTCTCTTTTTCTCTCCCTTATATCTGAATTACTCTTTCTAAGATATAATTGTGTAGTGCTTATTCTTTTATGTCCTAATGCTCCTTGCACCTCAGTTATGTCTAGCCCATCCCCATTATCATAGAGATTTCTTGCATAAGATTTTCTAAATGAGTGGCAGAAAAATTTCGAGGTAGGTAAACCTGTGAGCCTTGCATATTTCTTGATGATCTTATGAATAGTCTTATCGATAAGACCTTCTCCAGTTCTTTTATTGGTAAAGATAGGTCCTATACTATTTAGGGACCGTCCTGTTTCTTTCAGATAATCTTCCAGATATTTAATAGCGTGATTAGAAAAATCCACGTCTCTAGTACCGCCACCTTTTCTTTGGATAGTAGCCTCTAGTCCTTGATGATCTCTAACCAAGTCTTCTACCTTGATTTGTAAAGCTTCCGATATCCTAGCCCCGGAGTCATAGAGAAATGAAAATATAGCTAATGCTCTTTTATCCTCACTGGCCACTTCCAATAATTTTAAGTAATCTCCATTCTGCATGACCTTATCATCTGATAAAGTAATGTTGAGATCTTCCTTCACTCTGGCCACCTTATAAAGTTCATCTTCTTCTCCATCTGGAACTTCTTCATAGACATCCAATTCTTTTACTTTGGAATAATCCAGTAACATATTTAAAGCGCCTATATAGTGGTTGATGGTAGTAGCTTTTTTACCTTCCTTTACCATATGATCAATGTATCCATTGGATACTATTTTTAGATTTTCTATTATAGCAGCATTTTCCTCCTGGGAGACCCCTTTTTTAGTTTTTCTTACATAAGCTAAAAATACATTTATCCATGTCTCATAATTCCTCAAAGTTATAGATGTCAGTTTCTTTTTTGAATTTCTTTTTAACCTGGCTAAAAATTTTTCTAATTTATCGCTGAAATTGTAATTTTTAAATAAAATCTCTCTCTTGTCTTCCTTCGTATTGGGATTTTTTGACATAATATCCCCTCCTTAATAGTCTATCCACTTTTATATAACCCTTGCTACTACTAGTATACCTCAATAATGTATACAAGGCTACTTAATATTCATTATGTAGCTATAAAATTCTATGATGGATTTAATATCTAATGGAATGATACTCTCTATCCCTTTATTTATAAGGATTTAGGTCTTTTGAGAGGAACTTTTTGTAGATAACTATCACCTATATTTTTTCCTGATAGTGGGATTTTTATTTGGGGTGTAATTTTGCCTACATTTTTAGGATTTTTTAACTTTGGATCTCCCCAATCTTTTCAATAGCTTATTACACTTTTCAGGTACAATTTTTATTATGCTTTTTTATGCTATTTATTACAAAAAGTTACATTTTTTCTGGGTCATCATTTTTTACCCCATCATTTTGTCAATTTATTAAATAAAAAAGAACGTACAATATTCACTATCGATAAATTTATCAGAAGATTTAAAATTTATTTGTAAAAATAAAACTCCCTAAGAAAATTAATCTTTATTAGACTAAATCTTCTTAGGGATAAAAACTGAGATTTTTGATTATACTCTAATTTTTAATTAATCAAAATTTTTCGCTCAATGTTACCGTTAATTCTCATTTCAATTACTACTTCTATCATTTCTTCTTTGTTACCTTTATAATGTTTTGTTATTTCTATGATTCTATCATCTGTTTCTAATTTGTTATGTATTTTTTTAGCATCTTCTAGATTCTTAATCTTTTCCAGTGTTGTCATTTTTTTATAATCAAACTTTTCTTCTTTTTCTTCTTCTATTTTTTCCCATCTCTCAAATTCTTCTAATGTTTTAATTTTTTTGATACCTTCTATGTTTAACCATTTCATCCTATCTCCTCCATGTTTTTCAGTACATTTATATTCTTTTATTTTTAAATCCATTCTTATTCCTCCTTAATATTCCTTTCAATCTACCCCTATTTAAACATCTGGTTTCTTACTTCGCTTACATACTCACTATAATGTCTATAGTAGCTCATATGAGATATCTCTACTTGCTTTTGGATAGATCTGTTGTTAATACCTGGGTTCTCTGTTAGAAGTTTTTTAATTCTTCTCTTATTTAAATTTATTCTCTCTTGGTTTGCTACGTAGGTTCCCATTTTATTCCTCCTAAAATTTCTTTGTAATAAACTATAAAAAATACCTTAAATATTTATTTCCTATACACTTCCTATACACTAAGTCAAAAATACTCACTTCAAACGTCCTCTACACCTTTATTTTTAGTAGTTACATAAGAAATGAAAGGTTTTTATTTTTTTGCATATAGGGGGGTAATCCCCCCCTATATGCAAATTCCAATCAGCTTTTTTAGCTAAGGCTAATAAATTTTCTTTCTTTTATCCTTACTTGTCAAAGTATTTCCCCTAAAACTTTCCCAGCCTTTAATATTCATTCCCTAAAGAAGATTTTACTAAATTTCATTTTCTGCATTTAAGGGGATGGATTAGATTTCAGTTGCTTTAACTTTGCTTTAGCCTTTGAAGAAAAGTCATTCACATCCCTGAAACTGATAAAGTTCAAAGCACCTTTTCTGGTTGACCTATGATCTTTTAGCCAATTATTTGAGTTTCCCTTCAATCCAGAGATCTTATATAATTCATCAAATATAGTTTTGGTGTAAATAAACCCCTCCCTTTTAACAATATAATCAGTAAAACTTCTTATGATACCTTCCTCTATAAAAGTTTTATACTCTTCACTCAAGGCCCTCACTATTATCCGTTCCACCGTTTTAAGTTCTATATTCAACCTTGTAAAAAGGCCGGTGCTTTCTTTGATCCTATTTCTTATCTGACTTTTCCACTTCTCTTCAACTTCCCTCTTATATCTCATTTCCAATCTACTTTTAGCACTATGGATCCCTCTATCTTCCCTAGAATAAAAAGTCATTTCAAACTTATCTGACCTCAATTTAACGGTTTTCTCCTCCAGATCCGTTAAATTTTCTACTCTAAAAGCTGTTCTTATCCTCTTCTTTTGAGCTACACACAACACTATCAGTCTAGCTAATTTTTTATAGTTATTAAGTTTATTCCTACTATCTAGAGCTATGTCTATCCTTTCCAGGTGTAGCACTTTCGCTTTGAGGATTTTCAAACATTTCTCCACATATTCAATAAAAAGTTCTACATCATTGACTAGCCTTGTGTTATCAACGAATTTACTCACTTGAAAAACCAACTTTATATTTCCAAATTTATTTATTTGCACCTTAATAATTGATTTCAACATTGGGTGCTCTGACCTTAAACTCAATATTGTATCTCTTGTATAAGGAGTTTCAATAACCAAGCTTGCAGTATCTGGCCCTTGATTGAAAAAATCAACCTGGTTTTTTTCCATCAAAAAAACCTCCCTGTATTTGTTTTTCTCTTAGGGAAGTAATATATTTTTCAAAAAATATAAAATCCCCCTGAATAAATTTTGATCTTAAAATACTCATAATCAAAAGGAAGGCATATTAAAAGCCCTCTCTATTCAGGAGGTTTAGTTTAGTTGTACTCTAAATTGTTCCGTTGCTACTTGATGACAATATCCTAAACTATAAAGTTCAAAATATTTGAAATTATTTGCTGGTATTCCCAATATTAATTCAATTTTACTAAAAAATTTTTTAAATAGTTTTTTTATTCTTTGCTTCAATTTGTTACTGTTTTTTTCACTTACTTTTATCCTATCTATTTCAGAGCTGAGCCTTTGAACTTCTTCTAAAATATTCTTCAAGTCATATCTGAAAATCTGCTTAAGATTACTCTGAATAGCAGTCCAATACCTGTGGCATCTTTCAAAATAGTTTTTGATTCTACTTTCATTTATCTCTGAGATCTCTTCTTCAATTTTTTTAAATACACTATCTATTTCTAAGTTAGATATTTTAAAAAATTCATTTTTCATTGTTGCATATTTTATATTATATATATAATCATTTTCACAGAAACTTAAAAGGTATTCTTTTGAAATTATTTCCGCTAATTGATGCATTTCGTCAGCCATTTTAAAATACATCTCTTTTTGAGTTAATATCATATCGATGTTCAAAGCTTTTCACCTCCTATTTTATAAAGGTTTTACCACTACAAGTATACCTTATTTTCTCAGTTTTTCTAAGTTTTAGTACCATTTATTTACAATTTAATTTAACATTTCAACTCTGCTAATAAGGTCAATTTAGATTGCGACATTTTTGTCCTAATCTAAATATATAATCATCATAATTTTATTCATATATTTTAGTTATAGGACTTATATATAGATGATAAGCCGTGAATATAAAATGACCTCCTAAAATTAATCCTAGGAGGTCATTTTTTTAATAATATTTTATGCTACTATCTCTTCACATATTAGCTTGTCTTTCTCCGCCTCTATCTCATAAAACAATTACCTGGCTCTTATAATAAAAATTACCATAAAAAGAAATAAAATTTAAAACCCTACACAAACATCCCTTGCAACAATCCCTTCTTAAACTCCTCCATCCTATCTATCTCTCCCTTAACCTTCTCGATCTTTTCATCCATAGAAGATAAAAAATCAGCTATTTTTTCTTGTTCTTCAAGGCAAGGATAAGGTATTTTTTCTGATGAAACTATATCGGAATTTAAGTTTACTTGAGTACCGGGTTGACCATATCTATACCATCTTTTTTGTATCATTTGTAGAAAATAATATAAATATTCCTTATTTGATTGTAATTTATCAAACACTATAAATCCATCATGAATACATACTGGAAAAGTTGTATAAATTGGCTTTCCAATAGTTGCACAAATACTCATAATCATATTTTCAGGTTCAATATATCTGCTTTTTTTAATTCCCTCATCCGAAAGATATTGTAATGTTTCTTTGAGGTATTTATTGGATTTACTAACATCAGATATTCTAACCCATCCGACTTCTTTTTTATCAGAAAACCATTTGGGATCAGTTATAGGTCTAGGTGAAGCACCTCTTTTTATATGGGCTATTTCTCCTAACTTCTTCTCCTCCCAATCAGGAAAACTTTGACCATCCTCATCTTTAAACCTAATCTCCTGTGAAAAGACCTTCTGCATTATTCCCTTCTTATATTCTCCTAGCTTCTCCTTTTTTCCCTCTAATTTCTGAATTTTTTCATCCATAGATGAGAGAAAATTAGCTATTTTTTCTTGTTCTGAGATAGTTGGTAAATTTAATCTTAAACTCTTATATTCTTCTGCATTTATTCCTGGTTGTCCTGATCTCATAGACATTATTGATACCCATTTATTATATTTCTCTTTTAATGTTGAATTAAATATAAATTTAGAATTTGCTTTATCAATATTAAATTTAATTAAAAACCCTGCAAAATATAAATCTCCATCTTCTTTATTATATATATATGTTTTTCCTACACTAGCCCCAGTTCTAGTAAATAAAATATCATTTTCTATTAACTTAAATTTTTCTTCAATATTTCCATCAGGAGAACTTAAAGGTCTAGGAGAAAATTTTCTTGAATTCTCATTTATATCTGTTATTCTTATATATTTGTGTTTCCCATCATATTTAATAGCAGAACTATTCATTCCGTACATTGTATTTTTTGAAACTTCTCCTAACTTCTTTTCTTCCCAGTCCCCACTAAATTCTTTAAACCTTAATTCTGGTTGTAATTTTTTCATCACTACCACCTTAAACCATTGGAGCTTTTATTCCAAGCTCTTCACAGTATTTCTTGATCTCTTCATCTATAGCCTTCATATCTTCATCTATCTTTATTATCTCATCTGCCACTTTTTCCAGGTCTACTTCCTCTTCCTCTTCAAAAGTATCTACATACCTTGGGATATTTAGATTATAGTCATTTTCCCTTACCTCATCTAAGCTGGCTAAATGTGAGAATTTTTCTTTTTCCTTTCTTTCTTTATATGTTTCAATAATTGTATCTACATCAGAATCTCTCAAATAATTTTGATTCTTAGCTTTTTCAAAACAATCTTTTCCACTTGCATCTACAAATAAAATACTGTCATCCCTTTCTCTGCATTTTTTTAGTACCAGGATACAAGTTGGAATAGATGTCCCATAAAATATATTAGCAGGAAGGCCAATTACTGCGTCTAGGTAGTTTCTTTCTTCGATTAGGAACTTTCTTATCATTCCTTCTCCTGCTCCTCTAAATAATACCCCGTGAGGCAATACCACAGCCATAGTTCCATTCTCGTCTAAGTGGTGAATCATATGTTGTACAAATGCAAAGTCTGCCTTTGTTTTAGGTGCTAACTTTCCATAGGGACTAAATCTCTCATCGGATAATTTTAGATTATCAGCATTCCATTTTGCAGAGAAAGGGGGGTTTGCAATAATTGCTTCAAACTTCTTATCCAGATGTTGTGGGTGTTCCAGAGTATCATCTAATTTAATGTCAAAATCACTAAATTTAACGTCATGTAATATCATATTCATACGAGCCAGATTGTATGTAGTTCTATTTAATTCCTGACCGTAAAAATGTCCCACTTCACTTTCCTTAGATGTTCTAAGTAATAATGAACCAGATCCACAGGTAGGATCATAAACTGACTTTATCTTGTCTTTTCCCAATGTTACCAATTTAGCTAATATCTTTGATACTTGTTGAGGTGTATAAAATTCCCCTGCCTTCTTTCCTGCCCCACTTGCAAACTGACCTATCAGATACTCATAGGCATCTCCCAAAACGTCTATTTCAGTGTTTTCAAGGTTAAAATCAATCTCTCCTAAATGAATTAATACCTTTGAGATAAGTTCATTTTTCTTTTTTTCAGAGTTTCCTAATTTTGATGAAGACAGATCCAAATCTTCAAATAATCCAGAAAAATCCTCCTCACTCTCACTTCCCATAGTTGATTTTTCTATCTCTCTAAGTGCACTTTGGAGTTCTTCCAATATAAATTTATCTTCCTTGGCATCAGCCACTATATTTCTAAATAGATATTTAGGTTCTAAATAAAATCCTAACATATCCAGGGCTTCATCTTGCAGATCCTCCAATAATTCCTTGTCTTTTACCTCTCTAAATTTAATCTCATCTTCTACTAATTCTTTATCCAGATATGTCTCTATCTTTTCAGATAAATATTTAAAAAATATTAACCCCAAGATATAATCACGAAATTCATCTGCTCCCATTTGTCCTCTCAGATCATTAGCTATTGCCCATAACCTTTTTTCCAATTCTGCTTTATGTGTTGTTTCCATTTTATTCCTCCAAAATTTATCTTTATTTTTTTATATATTATCTTTAAATCTATTCCAATTTTTAAAGATATATTCTATATTACTCAAACTTTTAACACAATCTAATATCAACTCATACCCTTGAAAAATATAAGGTTTATTTCTATCTATTTCAACCAAGTTAAATATTTTGTCTTTTTCAGAACTAGGAAGATGTGCCGAACAGTGTCTTAATTCATATATTCCTACTATTGGTTTAGTTATTTTTCTAACATCATCATTAGATATCTTTAATTCCAATACTTTTTCTAAAAGTTTAATAGAACCTAGTTTTTTATATTCCTTATTTTTAGGTAATATATTTAAAATTTCTTCTTTATTTAAGTCATCAATAATTACTCTTGCTATATCTTTGGATAAATCATAAATATCATCCTCTTTAAATACTCTAAACCTATGTATTGTTTTAAGTATTTTAGATATTTCAAAATGTTCTCTAAATAATTTTATTCCAAATAAACTAGATGAGAGATTATTTAAATTAGTAAGAAGTTTTTCTAAATAAAAATCTGGTGCACTTGTATTAGTTGATTTTGCTAGTACCTGAGACATATAAAGTTCTTTTGATATTCCTCCTTCAGGAGTAATGTTGTACGAACTCCACAATTTTTTTTCTAATTCAGACAACATCCATATATCTTCTGAATAAACATTAATATAGCCTAAATCATTTATTCCAAAAATAGTATCATAGCTATAAAGATAAGATATTACACCTGTATTTTGACTATAAAATTCAAGCTTTCCATCGCGTTGATTATATAAATGACTGATTACTTCAGGTTTAAACCATAGCCATTTTCCACAACTTCTTAAATCATTACCTTTAATTTTACTCCCAGAAGCATCTATTATAAATTCAACATTTGAGTCAATATAATCTCCTCTTACTCTTGGACTTAATTTTCCTGCTTCTACCCATTCATTAAACCAAAGTCTGCTATATGTAGTTAAAACCTTTTTCCCTTCAAATTTTTTTATATAATTAACTTGTTCAATATTTTCATCTGAGGGTTCTGCTGATAAGTCAGGAATTTCGTCATATTCTTTCACATCTGTTCTCCAGGTATTAAATACAGCTATCTCTTCTCCAAAGGGGAAACCGCCTTCATAAGTTTCACGAGTATAAATTTCGTGCTTTATCATGTCATCTTCATTTTCCTCATCTATAATTAAATCATCATCTTCATGGCACAAACTTCTTTCAGCATAAGAAGTTATATATAATCCCATATTTCTAGCACACAAATAATCTTTTAAATACTCAGATTTTATCTCTATAAGAATTGGATTTCCTTCCTCATCTCTTTTTAATCTAGCTACTTCTGAATAATTTTCTTCTGGACAAACCCAACTATCTTTAATTTGTTCAAGTTTTAAAGCAAAAATTAAATCTTGATGTAAATACCACCTTCTGTAATTTTCTCTAATTACTTCTTGTTCTAAAACTAAATGTATTCCTTTTAGATTATTATATGGATTTTCATAGATATCACAAGGATAATATTTATCATCATACCAACTTTTTTGATTATTAATCCCTATATCCATCCATTTTAATTTAACAGCCTCTTCTTTTTTATCTATTGGAAAAGCAATAGATCCATTATATAAAAATTCTTTTTTAAATCCAACATTTCCCATTTTTCCTTCTTTAATTATAGTTTCTTTAGATTTTAATGGTATCCAAACAGAACTGTTATATTTTTTTCTTTTTCTTTCTTTCATTTCAAACCATTTTTTTAAATCATCATTTTTAGTTTTAGAAGTATACATAATCTCCTCCTATATATTCCCAAATAATTTACTGTTATATTTATCCATCAATTCACACTTTTTTTTCAGCAATTTAGATTTTTTACTTATCAAATCCCAAAAATTCCTATATTTATTTTGAGTTTCTAAATTAGGAATCTCTATATCTAGCCCCTTTAGATACGAGGTTTTCAATATACTTACACTTCCTCCCTCTAAAGTTTTATTTATTTGCCTTTTTATTTTATTAGATCCTAGTAAATAAGATAGATATTTTGGATCTACTTCCATATTTTCTTTTATTCTTAATATAGCAAAATGATGAGGTATTATTATTCCAATTTCATTTGATATAGACACTACATCATTAGGCTTTGCTAGTTTCAAAAGTATATCTCCTTTTCTTGTATAATATTCACTGGATACATCTTTTTTTAAATATATCTCCTCTATTTTCTCTTCAGATAGACCAAAGTTTTCTATACTTTTCAAAGATATTGATTTTTTCTTTAATTTTTCTTTCTCTTCTTCTTTCTCTTTTATTTTATGTCTCAGAAGCTGCACTCCTATTTTAATATCACACAATTCTTCTAATTTCATTCCAAAATCACCCCCTCATATTTGTAATTTTCCATAAATTACTTACTAATATTATATCTAAAATCATTTGAAAAGTCAATCCATTTTTAAGTAATTTTCCATAAATTACAAAAAGGAAGCTCTCGCTCCCTTTCATAATTTTCTATATTCCTATATGTAAACTATTAAATTTCTCCACAAAATCAAGTACCCTGGCCTTGACCCTCTCTGTCTTAGCTCTTCTTTCTCTAAATTTCACTTTTTCCCTAAAAGAACTTTTTAAAATTTCATCTTTATCATCTTTACCGGTAAATTCAAAATAATCTATAAACTTATTTACAGGCTCCTCCATTAGTTCTTCTTTTTCCAGGATCTCATTTAATTCTTCCTTTCGTTTTACCTCAATATATTCTTCAAACTTTTCATCAAATTCCTCTTCTGTTGTAATTCCATCCAAATGATTATCTATAAACTCTTCTATCAAATCCTTTATATTTCTTAGATTTGGCATACTCTCCATCTTCCCCAGAATAAATTCCCTGTCTTTTACAAACTCTTTTCCTTTAGGGTTTAATTTTCTTAGGAGCATCAAGATATAGTTTACATTTACAATATCTCTGGTCAATAGATCCAATTTAAAATCAATCTCATCTAATACAGACACTTTCTCCTTTTTACCTCTATTTTTTACCTTCTCATAGAGATCCAGATATTTTCCCCTGTATTTTTCAAAGAGATCTTCATCTATACCCAAATCACTGAATTTAAAGTCTACAAATCCTTCCAGCTTATTCTTACTCATTACCAGATTTCTAAATATCTCTATAAAAGTTTTTTGATCTTCTTCATCTATCAACCCATCTACATCTTGTACTTCTGGAACCAGGTTTAATAGTTCTTTGGCCTTAAAATTAAATGATTTTAAATATTCTTCATATGTTTTCATCAATACGTTTTCAGTGGGACTATCATTAGAAAATAACCTGATAGCTTCGTCTGTTTTAGCTTTTAGATTTCTAAAACATACAATATTTCCATGACTTTTAGCATCACTTTCTAGTCTGTTAGTCCTGGAAAAAGCCTGTATTAATCCATGATATTTAAGATTTTTATCTACATACAGTGTATTTAATTTTTTATTATCAAAACCCGTAAGAAACATATTTACTACCAAAAGTATATCGATCTTATTTGCCTTTACATTATTTGATAAATTTACAAAATAATTGTTATATCCACCATTTACCTTTAGGTTAATATTTTCACCATATTCCTCATTATAATCTTCCACTATTCTTCCCAGTGCTTCCCTCTTATATTCTACAGGAAGATCCTGTGTGTGTGATTCTTCTCTGATATCTTCATTTGCTTCAAAACTAAAGATAGTAGCTATTTTCAAATTATGATTTTTCTTTTTAAAAGTATCATAATATTTTATCAAAGTTTTAGTATTGGTGATTGCAAAAATAGAATTATAGTTTTTAGTATGAGTTTTCCTGTCATGATTTTCTATAATATAATCTACTATTTTTTCTATCCTTTCCTCAGATTCCAAAATCTCTTTCTCGTCTATATCCTCTACCTGAATATCTATCTCTGTAGCCGAGTCCTTCTTTTCATATTTCCCGATATATTCTATAGAAAATCCCAAGACATTATCATCCGCTATAGCATTCTGAATAGTATAAGTGTGAAGTCTCTCATGAAATAGATCCTTTGTAGTCCTGTTTTTATTTGAATTCTCTGCAAATATCGGTGTTCCTGTAAAACCAAACATTTGATTGTTTGTAAAAAAATCACAAATTTTCTTATGAGTTTCCCCAAACTGAGATCTATGACATTCATCAAAGATAAATACCACTTTTTCATCTTTTAAATACTCTATTTTTTTCATATTATGAGGCTTTGATACTGCATTATTCAGCTTTTGAATAGTTGTTACTATTAGTTTTTGTTTTGGATCAGAAAGATGTTTTACCAATTCCTTTGTATCATCTGTTCCCCCTACACTTCCCTTTTCAAAACTATCAAATTCCTTCATAGTTTGATTATCCAGGTCATTCCTGTCTACTACAAATAAAACCTTTTTTACCTTTGGAAGAGATTTAATTATCTGACTAGCTTTAAATGAAGTTAGTGTTTTTCCTGATCCTGTCGTATGCCATATATATCCATTACTGCTTGTATTTTCTACTTTTTCTATTATTCTTTCTACAGCATAGTATTGATATGGTCTAAGTACCATCAACCCTTGCATAGTCTCATTTAACACTATATATTTAGTGATCATCTTAGCTAGGTGACATTTTTCTAAAAAAACATTAGTAAAATCACTCAAATTATTTATTAATTTATTTTCTTTGTCTGACCATGAAAATACTTGTTTCCCCAATTTTTCCAACGATTTGTTATTAGCAAAATATTTTGTATTAACTCCATTACTTATTACAAAAATCTGTACATAACCAAATAAAGTCTTTTGCATTGTTTGCCTATTGTATCTCACAATTTGGTTAAAGCCTTGCATTATTTCAACACCATTTCTTTTTAGTTCTATTTGAACCAATGGCAGTCCATTAATCAATATAGTCACATCATATCTATTTAAATTATCTTTTTCTATCTCCACTTGGTTTGTTACTTGAAATATATTTTGACACCATTTTTCTTGATTTAAAAAAGAAATATGTTTTTTCTCTCCATTATCTAGTATTATATTAACTCTATCTCTCAAAAGATTTGCTCTTTTATAAACTGAAGTTCCCTTTTCTAAATAGTTCATAACTTGTTTAAACTCATCTCTTGATAAAGTTATTTTATTATGTTTTTCTAGTTGAATTTTAAAATTAGAAATCAGCTGCTCTTCATTTTTGACATCTATTTTTTCATACCCAATTGATATTAATTCTTTAATTAGGTTATTTTCTAGCATCGCTTCAGATTGTCTCATAGATTTTCTCCTATTTATTTCAATTTCTTCTTATTTTTTAATTTACATAGAGTATATCCCTTATTTATCTCCTTTTCAATGTATTTTATCCTCCCGTTGTATTTTATATACAAATTACTAAGGAAAAGGTGAGAACATTTTTTCACTTCCTACTATTTATAGATTAGAATTTGAATGAGCTCTTATATCAGTTTTAAGGGTTAAAAGCTTTAAAATCGACTCCCAATACTACTTAATAGTTGAAAAAATCGAAAAATCGAAAATTAAAGAGTGTACAGCTGGATTTTAAGATAAAAAAAGATAGATTTTATTATATATAGAATCTATCTTTTATTTTGTTTCTATATCTATTAATCCTTTATTAACATTTTTTATAGTTTAATCATTTCTGCTGCAACTAAAAACTCATAAGTTTCATTAAACCTATCTTCCATGAGGAATGTAAACAATAACTCCATCTCTTCCTCTAGTTAACAGTACTCTATAACTATTAATTCTAATCCTGTGTGGGTTCTCTAAATTTTTATCTAGAGTATATAATTTTTTGAGTTCTGGTGCAATAACTTTAATATGATAGAATATCCTAAAAACTAAGAGGAATATCAACCAATGCTCAACCCACTATTACAAACCTTAAACTTTTATTTCCAACCAAAATCTCGGGTTTCATGTTTAAATTTACTCATTTCTTCTATTTTTTCTTTAAACCAATACTTCATATCCTCTATTTGGTTTTCTGAAGAAAGAAAGTCTTGAATAGGCTTGCTAGTTCCGATTAGCATTTTATTTTCATCTATTATTAATTTAAAGTTGTCACTGTTTGGATTTTCCATATACTCTTTAAACTGAGAATAATACTCTGATTTATTTTCAATCCATAGAACTACTTCTAGATGTGGAACTTCATATTTATCTTTATTAAAATTGAAGTTTGCTTCAACATCTGAATAACCGTTACCTTTTAAAATCTTTCGTGTATAGGTTGAATACATTTGATTTTTACCTATTTGAGTACTTCTTGCAGAATGTTTAATACATTTTTCAAAGTGTTTACTAAGCAAATGAGAAGCATAATCTAAAACTTCATCCATTTTTGCAATCATTTCTACTATATTTTCCATTACTAGCATATCTGTAAAATTAAACTTTTTATTCATTACTATTCTCTCCTCTTCTAAATATTCAAGAAAATCTATTAAAAGCTCCGATTCTGAATTTTTATAATATTCATAAATATCTTTCCACCTAAACTGTCTAAAGTTTGAATAACTCACTTTTTTTTCTTTCATGAACTTCGTACAATAAAATAGGTACCCTATTTTATTTTCTATTCCCATTAAAAGCTCTGAGTACCTCTTTAGTTGGCCATTCTCCTCGAATGAATCCACTTTTTTTTCTATGAATATTATCTTTTCTTTATTTTCAATAACTATATCTACTCTACAATCATTTTGTTTCTCCAAGCTATAATAACGCTGTGAGGATATTTCAAAGCCTTCGCCTTTTATTTTTAAAAAGTTATTAACATAATCATCAAGAAACTCTGAGTTTTTTTCTAATATTCCAACTAAGATTTCCGTTGTAAAATCTTCCTTAGGAGTCTTTTCACTATTGTTTTTATACAACTTTAACAACCTACTATAAATACTCATCTATCCTCCCTATGCTTTTACTAATTATCTTTTCACTTTACAATATTATTTAATATAAGCTTTATGTCGATCCACACTGACTCTCTCCTTCAGTTAAAAAATATATAACATGGTAGATAAGGAGAGCCTACATAGAAAAATATTTAAGCAATTGGCATTACTTTAAAATGAGGTGATATAGGAATATAAGCTTAATCTTAAGAATCAAGGATATATAAATTCGTAATTTAAGCTGCCTAATATCCTCTGTGAGCAAGTTCAATGCTTTTTAGAATAAAGTGGTAACCTAGGAAGTTTTAAGCTCTTAAAAGTGCTTATATTAAAATTAGATTTTTTTTACTTTTTTACTACCCTAGATATTTATCAAACTATTTATTTCCTAAAAAAATTCCTTTAATAACTCAGCTAATGATTAGATCTTTACATAAAATTAAATTATTATAATCTCATCAATATCTAAATCAGGGTTATATTGCTCAGAAAGTGCTCTAACCTCTGTCATATCAAATTTTTCTTCTAAATTGACATATATAAACAATAACTCTTCTGAAAAATATTTCCATATAAATTTTTTAAATTTTTCTGCCTCATCAGTATTATTAAAAACTAAAAAATCATTAGTAAGGACATCTATTTTTTTTACAACATTTATTTTATTTAAAATAGGAGAAAACAAATTCATAAATTCTTTTATATTTTTTTTTACTTTTTTATTTTTATTCCCTACTGCTTTCTGGAACATACTTTGAGTCAAAGCACACTCCTTGTCAAAACTTAACATCCCTAATTTTTTTACCACCCTTACGCAAATCATTTCAAAAATTATTTTTTCTTGAGGGGAGATAATGAATACTTTTTCTTCATTTTCATTATAATTTAAATCTTCTAAGATGCCTGAACCTCCTTCAAATATAACCGGTATTGTCTCATCTACAGTATTTACTGTATAGGTTTTTGACTTATTTCTACCATCTATTTTGAATTTTATTTCCCAAGGCACTTCCCTTTCCCAAGGACTTCTTCCAAAAATATCCACAGAGGAATTTCTGAATGACCACTCTTTTTTTAACTTTCCAAATGTATTCGAATTTGAGCCTATAAATTTACCACTCTTTATATGTATTTTCATTTGATTATCCCTCCTCATACTATAATTAATAACTTTATACTGAAAACAGAGGTTTTAACCTCTTCAAATCATTTAATGTAAATTTATTTAAATACTATAGTAGTACCTCATGTTTTGATTTTTTGCACAAGTTAAACAAGGAATTAAAATTTAAATAAAAAAGGAGAATGAATATTTTAAACACTCGCTCTCCTTAACTCTCTATTTACATGCTGCCTGCTTACTAATGCATCTTCCTTCATTTATACGGATTCACTGGATTCTTCTCCCTCCACAAACCCTTCCTTGATCTTTTAGCCTGTTCTTGTGCTAACTTCAAATCTTCCTCATTCTTGGCATAATATTCATACTACCATGAGTTACCTGTTTCTACACTTTCAAGGTTAAGAGATCTACCGTTGTTATAATAGATCTTCCCTATCTTTCTACCATACCTATCGGTATTAACTACATCTACTTTCACTTCTTCATCCATAATTCTACTTCTAATAAAATCCATGGATTCAATCCCATAACTTTGTTTTATCTCTAGTGAATCAATCCCATAAAACCTAATTTTTTCTTTCTCTCCATCTACCATAATAGTAATAGTATCTCCATCATAGACTTTTATTACTTTCCCAACTAATGTTTCCCCAAATACCAGAGTTCCAAACAATAAAAAAATTAATAATATTTTTTTCATAGATTACCTCCTTTTTTCTACTTATTCTTAATATCTATCTCCTTGTTACCACTTTTCATTTTTATTAAGTAACAAATTGTTACCTAACAAAAAGACTGGAACAAATTCCAGCCTTTTTTCTATCTTTATTATTTTTTATTTATATTTGCTTTTATTGTATTAAAGTATATCTTCATCGATCTCTTCTTTAGATCTGAAAGAAATTTCTCAGAAATTTCTACTTTTTTCATAGTTAGTTTTATAGCTTCTTTTTCTAGTTCATTCCTGGTTTTTTCATCTAATTCTTCAAATTCTTCTAGGGTTATTTCACTTTCATTCTCCCCTTGTTCATCTTTATTTTCTCCAGGTAACGACTTGTCACCTTTAATTTCTTTTTCATTTCTGATCTTTTCTTCCTTTACTTTATTAAAATTAGAAAGAGCTTTTTCTTTGACCTCTATTTTAATATTTTTCATAATCCCATTTATATATTGAACCAAGGTAGTTTTTATATCCTGTTTTACACTGACATATAGCCGGTTCAAAATATCCAGTGCATATTCCTCACCATTTTCATTTATAATTTTACTGATCTTATTATCTACCCTTTTATTCCAAGCTTTAGAGACATATATGTTCCTTTTAGATTTTATTATTGCTTTCTCTAATTTGTCAGATAGAGTATCCTTATTGTCAGATGGGGTAGTCTTATCTTTTTTTGTTACCTTCCTTTTAATTCCTTTTTTTCCTTTGGTTTCGTCTATTTTTTCCTTTTTAACTTCCTGTTTCTTTAATTTGTCAGATGGGGTATCCTTATTGTCAGATGATGTAGTCTTATCCTTCTTTATTTCTTTAGCTTCGATACTTGTTTCATCTTCTGAAACCTTGATTTTACTGATTCTTCCTATATCTAATTTTAAATTAACTAATTTGTCAGATGGAGTATCCTTATTGTCAGATAGTGTAGTCTTATCACTTTTTTTTATAGTAAATTCAACGCTTTCTACCTTTCTGCCCTTTTTTAATTTTACATAATCAACGCTTAAAGAAGTTTTTTCATTTATATCATCTCTAGCCTTCATCAATACTTTTTTATCCAAATTTGACATCTTATCATAACTTTTATTTGTACAATCTAATAGTTCTCGAAAATTATCTAATTTAAAATTTCTTTTTCCTATAGATTCATATTGCTTCAATAATTGATATAATCTTTTTCCATATTTATTGTCTAACGACACAAATTCTTTCAATGAATATTGAGTAAACTGTTCCTTTAATTGCCTAAATACGGGGACCATTCGCTTATTAACCTCTACCGTTATTTTTTTCTTTTCATTATTAAAAATTAAAGTTGGAAAAGGTTTGATTCTTTCATAACCATCAATTGTTTTTAAATAAAATGTCCTGTCCTGCAAAGAATGTAAAATCCTTTCAAACTCTTTATAACTCCTGTCTTTTGCATTTGTCATATTTTTTATGTCTTCACTTCTAAAAGTTACTTCATTTTCTTTTTCATGTCTCATTTTATATAAAATAGTAATAAATAAATTTAATTCTAATTCTGTAAAATCTGTAAATTTACTTTCATTTAAATAATTATGGTGTACAACCATTTCATTTCTATTCATTTTTCCCCCAAAAAACTCTTTTTAAAAGGATACCACAACAATTCTAAGTATCCAAGTTTTATTTTTGTGTTTCGTCAGATAGAGTATCCTCTAAAGTCAGATAGAGTATCCCCTTTGTCAGATAGGGTATCCTTATTGTCAGATGGAGTATCCTCTTCTTATTTCTATAACTTGTTTTTATTGGTCTACAGCTTTCCTAAAACATTAAAAGATATAAAAAGAAAAAACAACCTATAAACAAGTTGTCTTTTTTGATTCTTTCTTTATAAACATATAGAAGAAGATATCTCTATTATTTAATAATAATTCTCTGCATTAATATATAATCCTCATAAGAACTTCATATACCCTCTTTAAATTACCCTTATACAAAAATGAATACTAATACATCAAATAGATTATCTAAGACCTTAAAATGAAAATAAGAGCTTATTTTATCTCTTCAAACAATTTATCAAAACTTTCTAATAATTTAGAAAATTTCTCTTTCTGTTTATTGGACAAATTAGATATATTAATCTTATTATATTTCTTTTTAAAATTATTATATTCAGATTCCAAATCAAAATTAAATTCTTTTTCTATTGGAATAATTTCTTGCCCCAATACCAAAGTATTTAATTCTTCTTTAGTTATATTACTTTCAATCATCTCTAAAATAGATTTTTTTTCAGGATGAGTCAATAAAATGTCAATAATCTTTTGAGAAGCTGTAGCAATTAAATATTTTGAATGATCTAATTTCATTTCTTTATAAATTTTATATCTGTTTCTGTGTCTTAATGCAGTCATCTTGTTAAATCCATTGATTCCCAGCCATTGAACATATAATCCATTATGAGGATTACCGGCTAACTTATTAAAAACATCTTGAAAAATTCTACCTAAATCTAATCTGGCATTTAATTGAACCCCTAATAATTCTTGAGATTTTAAGATTAAATAACTATTTAACTCCTGGTTATCAGAAAGTTCAAAAGAAACTTCTATTTTACTAGGTAACAATTCGTTACCTATAACATTCTCTTTTTTTGTAGGTAACAAATTGTTACCTTTAGATTTATCACTTTTTTTTAAATTATTTCTTTTTAAATGACTTAAATCAACATTAATCATTAAAAATCACCTCTATCATCTCAATATATCTGTCTCTAGTTTCAAAAGATCTCTTATCTTCAGTTTCAAAAATAGTCTTCCCTTTTTCTGAAAGTTCCTCTTCCAAAGCTGTTCTTTTTATTGGATTTAATAAGGTAACACTACTATCTTTTGTAAAATCTTCCAAAGCTTTATAATATGCTTTATTAACTTTAGTTCCCCCATAAAAATTAGGAGCGATTAAATTAACTTTTTGTCCGGCTTCAGTTTCTAAAAATCTAGCCAACCCGTTAACTGAAGATTTATCCAGCATAATAGGAACTATTATTTTATTTGATATCTCAAGAGCCACACTATCTAAAACTCCATCTACAGCAGGAGCACCATCTATCAAAATAACTTGATAAGTTGTTCTCAAATATTCAAAAGCTTTTTTTATCTTACCTTTTAAATTAGCTCCAAAAACATCAGTTTCCAAAGGATAATAATGAATATTCGGTCTAATGTGGATAGAGCAGTCATTGTTTGTTTTAACAAAATGTTTAAAACCATTACTGGCTTCCCAATCATGTCCAAACATAGCCAGAGAGTCATTTTGAGCATCAAAGGTAACAATAGCTGTTTTTAGATTAGATTTCTCCAGTCCAGAAGCTAAATTTTTTGTAATCGTTGATTTTCCGACTCCGCCTTTATAGTTTTTAATATAAATAATCATCTTATTCCACCTCTTAATTTATAAAACTCTTTACAATGAGTGTACCATAAAATTATCTAATCATAAAATAAAGGATGTTACCTCTTTTTTTTGGTTCTAATATAACAATTATGGGAAAGTATAAAATCTACTTCCATGTAATTTCTATATTTATTTTATATGACTAAAAAAAACTGTCCAGCTTATTATAGTCTATCCACTAGTTTAACAGAAAATAATATGGGACTAGAATTCAGTTTTATATTTTATTTGAGGAAAGAAACGAAAAAAATAACTAGGAAAGTTAGGCATTAAATACCCATTAAAGAATAACAAAGACCTTTAGAGATGTATAGAGAAGAGTCTTGTGAAAAAATGAGAGGGTAGTTAAAGTACTCGTAAAGGGCATTACCAATATTTCTGCCCGCATGGGGTATCACCGAAATGATAATAATTTACTCTATAAACATAGAATTTTAAGATGGAGTTTATTTTCACAAACTAAAAATATTGCGATAAAAGGTAAGAAGTAAATGAAGACAAAAACCAAAAAGGCGGAGCGACTTTTTCGTCTTAAATAGAGGTTTTAGAAAAAAACGTAATAAAAAAAAACCATTCAGGAAAGAGTAATTGAAAATGGCCTTTTTTATAAGTGAAACGTCTAAAAGTTATTATTTTATACTGGATAAAAAACATATTCCTTTGAAAATACAGAAAAAATTTGAATAATAAAAGAAATCAGCGAGAACTTGTGTATAAATAATATAAAAGTATGAAAATAAGTTCTAAACAATTTTCTAAATCACAAAATAAAGGGGTAAATAATTATGAATAATAAAATATCAAAATATCAACAGCCTATAGAGATAGCTAAGGGGATTTACTGGGTTGGATTCTACGATGATGAATATTTTCTTCACTGTAATCCATTTTTAATAATTGAAGGAGATGAAGCTGTCTTAATTGATGGTGGAAGCAGGAATGATTTTAGTACTGTGATGTTAAAAATATTACAGACAGGTGTAAATCCTAATAATATCAAAAAATTAATTTATCACCACTATGATCCTGACCTATGTGGGAGTATCCCGGACTTTGAAGAATTGATTGATAACGATGATTTAAGTATACTTTCCCACGAAGATAACAATGTTTTTATAAAATATTATGGTACAAACCTTAAAAGCGAATGTATAGAAAAAAATCAATTTGAATTTCAATTTGCAACTGGAAGAAAACTTAAATTTATAATGACTCCTTACTGTCATTCAAGTGCAAGTTTTGTTACCTTTGATGAGGAGACAGGAACACTTTTTAGCAGTGATCTTTTTGGAAGTACCGCCAAAGAATGGGATTTATTTTCTAATTTAGATGCCACTTGTCACATCTGTTCTGACTATAGTTTATCTGGTTCATTTAATTGTAAATTAGGGAAAAAAGAGTGTCCTATCTCAAAAATTTTACTTTTCCATCAAAAAATAATGACTTCTAAAAAATCTTTAGATTTTGCACTGGATAAAATAAAAAAATTACCTATAAAAACAATAGCTTCCCAGCATGGGAGTCTCATCAGAGGAAGTAAAGATATCGAATTTATAATAAACATTTTAAAAAAAGAAAAGAAAATTGGTATAGACCAGTTCTTTGAGGATGATCAGATATGAAAAAAATAAAAAAAAGCGACATATTTAAAGCTGTTGTAAAAGATTTGGATGTCTGTAATGATCACCCAGAGGTATTAAAACTCTTGATTGAGCACAGAAGCCAGATAGCTCATAATAAAATTCAACGAGATCTTTTTAAAACTCTGATAAATGATTATGTTAAATTAAGTAAGAAACTTGAGGAGAACCTGGAGCATGTAACCCATCTTTCAGAAACAGATCATCTGACAAAAGCATATAACCGTTTAAAATTTAATGAAGTTATTAAGATGGAGGTTCTAAGATCCAAAAGATATAGAACAGACCTTTCAATAATTATGTTTGATATTGATTTTTTTTAAAAGATCAACGACAGATATGGCCATGATGTAGGAGATCTGGTTCTGGTCGAAATCTCTAAACTGGTAAAAAAATCAGTCCGGGAAACAGATATTTTCTGCCGGTGGGGCGGGGAAGAATTTATGATACTGCTTCCAAATACCTCTTTAGAGTTTGCAGTATTAGTTGCAGAAAGAATAAGAAAATCGATCTATAATCTCCAGATAAAAAATATAGAAAAGGTTTCATGCAGTTTTGGAGTGGTATCCTTTAATTTTGAAGAAGATTTGGATAGTTTTATAAAACGAGTAGATAATAAACTCTATACAGCTAAAAATAGCGGTAGAAACAGGGTGGAATATTAAGTTGGAAAGGCGGAGCGATCTTTTTGCCTTAAACATAGGTTTTGAATTGAAAAAAGTACCCGTAAAGGGCATCACCAAAGTATCTAGAAATTTATTATCATAAATTAAGAACTTTGAGAAGAAAAAGAGTAGATGCTATCTTCATTCATCTGCTCTTTTTGATTGCTTTTAAGTTTTTAAGTCTAAAACTATAATATTAGACTATAAAAGAGGATATCCGAGACAGTTTATCCCTGCCATACTCCTAGGATCGCTTCTTCAGGGAATGGACTTCGTGTTCTTCTGGCCAGAGGGTCAATGGGTGGCAGAGATGGTAGAGGTTCACCCAATCCTGTACTTATTGACTCAGGGAAGTTTTGCCCCATATGGATCGCACTCTACAGATGAAGGGGGAATATCCGATAAGGCAGGATATAAAGGCCAGGAATGAATACCCGCAAGGTGGGGATGAACAGGAGATTCCATCCAGGAGGGGTGGGGAAGGGTTTGAAGTCTTTCAAGGAATCGCTATGGGGAGCTTATGAGGTGCCTGTACTTTCGGCTCTAGTGACGCAGGTAGCTTATTCCTACCGAATGTTCTATGAAAAAGTGGAAGGGGCTATAAAATATAGTAGTCACAGGGCTATCCCTACGGTGCTACACCGAGCGAGGGCGAAGGAGCTGAATCCCCCATATGAGTATCCCCTCACGAACGCTACCGCTTAGAGGGGGTAGCCAAGGGGAGTGTGAGGGGAACGGCGAGGGGGGATGAAGTAAGCTCCCCTCGGCTGGAGATCCTCCGAGTCCGTCTCCAATAAGGACGAAAGAGGAAAGCGGATACTTGGTCGAACAGGAGCTGATCTCCAGCCGAATCTTTCGGAGAATCGCCCGGAATGAGAAATTTTAATATATATCAGGATACAAATATAAATAATTTGAGAAATAGGAGGAGATTAGTTGATATTTTTGATTAAATATTAAAAATATAAGTTATAATTATAGTAAATTTATATATTGTAATAAAAGGAGCTGATTTTCTATGAGTCTGAAAGATCAAGAAAAACAAATTAATATTACAAAAGAAGAAAAGAAAAAAGAGATTAATTTTATAACCTCTGTACTGAAAGGAATTGAACCTAAATTTTCAAAAGAATTTCTAATTGGTTCAGGTTTATATGGAACTATCATCAATGAATCTTATAAAAAAAATGAAATTAAAGAAATGGTAAAAGCTTTAGGTGAAGTCTGTAATAAAAAAGATGCATATTCATTTCATTCCAATTGTATTTATTTTTTTTGGAATTATGAAACTAAAGAAATATATTATATAGGACTTACAAATAATGTTTTAAGAAGATTCAAAGAACATAATGGTTTAGTCCAAAATTCTAACACTGGAAATAAATTTTCACAAATAACAGAATATTTTAATGAAAATGAAATATTAGGTTATACATTATTGGTAAGATCTCCTATAAATGAATTATCACCAAAAGGGTTTGATAAAATTATTGGAAATGAAATTAAATTAGCAATGAAAAATGAAAAGAAAAATGAACTTTTTTCAATAGAAGGAGCATTAATTGAAGAGTATCGATTAAATTATGGTATTATTCCAAAATGGAATAATATTGGAGGGTCAAAGTCAGCTAGAAAGAAATTATATATTAAAAAGTATGGAAATTTATTTAAATATGTTACTTTAACAGAGATAAGTGATTTTAACTCAAAATCAACATTAAGAGAATTAGTTCATAATCCAAAATATAAAATGATTGAGAGTGATTTACATTCAATAAGAATGATTATGTATAAATCCAATAAAACATTTTTAGAAAGCTATAAAATTTTTATGATATATTTAAGTAATTTAGCTAAAGAAAAAGAAAAAAGAGGAATATTTCCAATAGAAGAATGCTTAATTTTCGATAGATTTGAAAAGCTTTTAAAAGAAGATTATTTAAATAAAATTATAAAATTAAAGAGATAGCCCCATAGGGGCTATCTTCTATGAAATAAGGTAGAGACAACTATCACTCTCTAAGATCTCATAGATCCCACCAATAATGATGTCTCTCCCATAAGCCTCATAATCAAAGTAATCTCTAAAAATGCCAGGTATCCTATGAAAATCAATGATCTCTGCAAAATAATAACCAACTAACTCCTCGTCAGATAAAATGGACTCTCCACGGTCTCAAAGTGATAAGAAAGAAAATTAAGCATGAGATTGCCGCTGATATCTTCAAATCTAAACTCCCCCTCAAAGTTACAGACCTCTATCTCCTCTACCCCAAAACTGTTACACACCGATACAGCCTCCTTTAAATCCTCCAAAGAACTGATTTCAAACCATCTACCAGGCCAATCATGACAAGTATCAAATGAAGCTAACCTGGCTGTCAAAGGGACACATTTTTGGAACGGTGCTCTGGCTAGAAGCTATTGCTATTTTATAAAAAGTTAAAAATTATATGAATGAATTCTTTTTTCTACTCCACTTATATTGTTAAATATCAGTTTAATTTCCTTGGTGTTTTCATTAAGGAGCTTTTTACCTTGATTATCATTTTTAATTTTTAAAATATTACTTATATGATGTCCGCTCCCTCTTTTTTCAAAAATGATTTCAGCATTAACAGGGACTCCATCAACTATCAATTCCAAAAAATCTACAAAATTATCGTATTGTGATAGATCTTCCGAATGAGTATTTAAAAACACTTCAAATTTTAAAAACTTAGGATTTTTATTTTGGTAATTTTCAAATTTTACTTCTAAATCTACCTCACTATTCTCTGAACTTTCATTAATTATATGAATTAATTGACGTGGTGCTGAATTATTTTTATTTTTTGAAACGGTTGCCTCCACTATTATTCCCATTGCTACTGTCAATAATAAAACTAAGATGATTTTTTTACTCTTTAATATTTTCATGTAATAGTCCCCTCCATTTTTTTATCTTATTAAAAATTAAGTTGTACACCGTAAAAGATACCTATCGAAAGCAGTAATACTACTAAGAATAGCGTTATTTCTATATATAACGGAAAACATTTCAATTGAGATTTTATTTTAGGTCTAGAGTTTTTAGCTGTAATTTTTAACCATACTATACCTACTGTTATTAAGGTTAAACTTAGAAGATGCGAGACGCTTATTAATCCTAATATTTTAGGATTTCCCCTAAATAGCTCCACTATACTCCTTATTGCAGCAAATCCTATTAAGTATATTCCAAATAGCTGTCCTTCGTGTTTTATTGATTTTCTCTTTCTCCAGAGATAAAAAAATAATAAATAATCCAAAACAAATTCATATAACTGAGCTGGATGATATATATATCCATTTACAGGGATTCCCCAAAATTTAGGATTTGTCATAACTACCCCATACACATCACATCCTATACGTCCTATGGCCTGAGCGAGGATTAGAGGTGGAGCAGCCAGATCTGCCATTTCCAGGACCTTTAGTTCCTTATTTCTTTTCAGAAATATTAAAGAAGCAAGAATTCCTCCTGCTATACCTCCATGAATAGACATTCCTCCTTCATGGATCTTAAGAATTTCTATAGGGTTTTTTAGATAAAAATCTAAACTATAAAATAGAATATAACCTATACGAGCTCCTATCATTCCACCTAGAAGTGCATAGACTGCCATATCCGTTACCTTTTCTGGATTAATATTCTTCTTTTTAGCGTCATAGGATAAGATCTGCATGGCAGCCAACATAGCTAGTGCTATCATTGTTCCAAAAAATGGTATTCTTAATCCTCCAAGTGTAAACAATATCTTCATTGATTCCTCCTCTATATTTTTTTATATTGATTATACAGTTCTGATAATTTATATAAAACATATCTCTCTTCAATAGGGTACCCCCCTATAGCTTTTATATAGTATATCTACAAAACTGGGTTTTGTCAACAAATATAAGAGCTTTAACTTTTGACTTTTTATTTTTTATTAGATATAATAGGTATAGAGAGTATTTAAACAGGAGGTCAGTATGGAAGATAAAATTAAAAATTCTTGTGAAATTTGTGATGAAGAAGGTCAGGTTTCATATGAAAAAGAAAAAAAAGTTTTTATTACAAGATTAAATAGGATAGAGGGTCAAATTAGAGGTATCAAAAAACTCATAGAAAATGATGCCTATTGTGATGATGTTTTAAATCAGATAAGTTCAGCTAAATCTGCTTTAAATGGTGTAGGTAAAGTACTTTTAGAAAAGCACATGGAAAGCTGTGTCGCTAAAAAATTAAAAAAAGACGATCCTGAAATTATTCAAGAGTTTATAAAAACAGTAGGAAGACTTCTAAAATAGGAGAAAATTATTTGTAAAAACCCTCATAAACTTGGAAAGATATAACTGAAAAAACATTTCAAATGATATGAAAAGGAGGTTCGGTTATGAAGGCTTATCTGTACGATAAATTAATGAGTAAAGTCGAAAAAAAGATGCTGCACAAGGAAAGAAACATACTTTTAAAAAATATTGAAGGAAAAGTGATAGAGTTTGGGGCGGGAACTGGTGTTAATTTTGAATTCTATTCAAAGCACCAAGTAACAGCTGTAGAACCTGATGAAACTTTGAGTTTAGAGGCTAAGAAAAAAATCGGTGGGAAAAATATAAAAATAATTTCTGCCTCTGGAGAAGATCTGCCCTTTGATGATAATACATTCGATACTGTAGTGATAACCCTGGCTCTGTGTACTATTCCTAATCCTGATAAGGCATTGAAAGAAGCCAAAAGAGTGTGCAAGCCAAATGGAAAACTTTTAGTCCTGGAACACATTAAAAACGAAAAGAAATTTTTATTTTTTTTACAAAATATCCTTACCCCTGCATGGAAGATCTTTGCAATGGGCTGCCATTTAAATAGAGATACCCTTAATACTATTAAAATCAATAATTTCGAAAAAATTTCTTTAAAATATTTTTTTGGAAACAACTTTATAAGGGGCGTTTTTAAAAATATAAAGTAACATCAATAATAAATGAACTTTAAAAAGGACACTCTAGTGTCCTTTTATTTAATATTTATTTAGTATTTGTTGCCGTAAAAGCTGTAGCGATATTAGCAACATTTTGTAATTCCGATGGAATTATTATCTTAGTTGCTTTACCATCTGCTACTTTCACGAATGCTTCCATAGCTTTTAAAGATAGTACTTCTTTAGTTGGATGTGATTCATTTAATAATTTCAACGACTCAGCTCGAGCTTTAGTCACTTCTAACAACGCTTCTGCTTCTCCTTCTGCTATCCTTACAGCGGATTCTTTATTAGCTTCAGCTCTTAAAATTGCTGATTGCTTTTCCCCTTCTGCTACTAATATTGCAGAAGTTTTCTCTCCCTCTGCAATTAATATCTTTTGTCTTCTTTCTCTCTCAGCTTTCATCTGCTTTTCCATAGCATCCTGAATCTCTGCAGGTGGCATAATATTTTTTAATTCTACTCTATTTACCTTGATTCCCCATGGATCTGTAGCATCATCTAAGATAGCTCTCATCTTAGTATTTACAACATCTCTAGATGTTAATGTAGAATCCAATTCCAATTCTCCTATAATATTTCTTAATGTAGTTGCTGTAAGATTTTCTATAGCATTTAGAGGATATTCTACTCCATAAGTATATAATTTAGGATCTGTTATCTGAAAATATATAACAGTATCTATCTGCATAGTTACATTGTCTCTGGTAATTACCGGCTGTGGAGGAAAATCAATAACCTGCTCCTTTAAAGATACCTTTCGAGCTATTCTATCTATAAATGGAATCTTTAATCTTAAACCTACACCCCAGGTATCCATATAAGCTCCTAACCTCTCAATAACATATGACTGTGATTGTGGTACAATTCTGATATTAGTTACAATTAATAATATAATTATTAATATCAATGGAAAAAATAATAACATCTTGTTGCCTCCCTATTTTTTAAATTTTTTTAATCTTAATGCATTAGAAACTACTGATACCGATGAAAAAGCCATTGCTCCTCCTGCTAAAGCAGGGCTTAAAAGAAGCATTCCATTTATCTTTCCAGTAGTAAAATAATATACTCCGAATAACATTCCCATAGCCACAGGAATTCCTATTGTATTATAGAAAAAAGCCCAGAAAAGATTCTGTTTGATATTTTTTATAGTCGCCTTTGAAAGGTTAAGAGCTAGTGGTACGTCATTCAAGTCGTCCTTCATAAGAACTATATTAGCTGATTCTATGGCTACATCTGTTCCACTTCCAATTGCTATACCTATGTCAGCCTGAGCTAGAGCTGGAGCATCATTGATACCATCTCCTACCATAGCGACGATACTTCCATCTGCCTGAAGCTTTTTAACCTCTTCTGATTTATCTTTTGGAAGCACCTCTGCCAGAACCACATCTATACCAACCTGCTTTGCAATAGCATTGGCCGTTTTTCTATTATCTCCTGTTACCATAGCTACTTCCACACCTATTCTATGTAGTTCCTCTATTGCTTTTTTCGATGTTTCCTTTACCGGATCCGCTACCGCTATTATTCCTCCTAGTTTCTCTCCTAGGATAATATACATGGGTGTCTTTCCTTCATCAGCCAGTTTATCCATCTCATTTTCTAATACAGAGACTATATTATACTCATCTAAAAGTTTCTTATTTCCGATGGCTACGAATACTCCATCTACATAGCCTGTAATTCCTTTACCTGTAATAGATTGAAATTCTAAAACCTCTGAAAGGTTAAACTCTTTATCTTTAGCTTCATTAACTATAGCTTCTCCCAGTGGGTGCTCTGAATGAACCTCTGCACTGGCAACTTTTTGCAGGATCTCACCTTCTGAGATTCCTTTTACTGCTATGATATCTGTAACTTTAGGTTCTCCAAGGGTAATTGTCCCTGTTTTATCAAAAATTATCTTAGTCACCTTATGAGCTGTCTCTAATGCTTCCCCTCCTTTAATAAGGATTCCATTTTCAGCTCCTTTTCCTGTTCCTACCATTATTGAAGTAGGTGTTGCAAGACCTAGAGCACACGGACACGCAATAACAAGAACTGATATAAAAATTGTAAGTGCAAACCCTATAGGGCTCCCGTTAAATATTTCAGGAATGATCTCCGGATGAGCATTAGCTGTAAAATACCATGCTATCCCTGAAACTACTGATATAACCATAACTATTGGTACGAAATAACTTGAAATTATATCTGCCATTCTTGCAATTGGAGCCTTTGATCCTTGAGCATCCTCCACAAGTTTTATAATCTGTGAAAGAGCTGTGTCGCTCCCTATGGCTTCGGTTTTAAACTTTATAGATCCTGTTTTATTGATTGATGCTCCTATAACCTTGTCTCCCTTAGATTTTTTAACAGGAAGACTCTCTCCAGTGAGCATGGACTCATTCACTGCAGTAATTCCATCTATAACAATACCGTCTACTGGAACACTTTCTCCTGGTTTTACTAATAGTACGTCCCCTACTTCTACCTCATCAATATCTATTGACTTCACTTCCCCGTTTTTTGTTACTAGGTTAGCAGTTTTAGGCTGAAGCCCTGCAAGTTTTTTTATAGCTTCACTAGTTTTTCCTTTGGTAACATCTTCCAGATACTTTCCAAAACTGATAAGTGTAAGTATAACTACACCAGCCTCATAATAAAGCTGCATTACATAGTCTATATTAAGCGTAATAAAAAGCATGATTGTGTTATAAATACTATACATAAAGGCTGCGGATGTTCCTATCCCTATTAGGGTATCCATATTAGGACTCTTTTTTAATAGACTTTTAAACCCTCTGGTAAAGTAACCCTTCCCCAGATAAATTACTGGAAGAGAAAGGAGCAGCTGAACCCCTGCAAATAATTTAGGATTTACATCTGGTTTTATAAAATTAGGAATAATGCTTGGTAGAAACATTTCTGCCATAGCTAAATATAGTACTGGAAGGGTAAACATCCCCATGATTATAATTGAATTTCTATGCTTCATTAGAATGCTAGCTTTTTCTTTGGCTTCCTGATCTACATCTATATCTTGCGCCATTTTGCTTTCAAACCCAGCATAAATGACAGCCTCCTTTATATCCCTTACCTTTAAAATTTGAGGGTCATAGGTAACTGTGGCTTTCTCTGTAGCAAGGTTTACAACGCTTTCTTTTATTCCATTTAAATTGTTTATTGATTTTTCAACCTTTGCAACACAACTAGCACAACTCATCCCCATAAGCTTTAAATTTATAGTTTTTAAGTTAGATTTTTTTTCTGCTTCATATCCAAGACCCCTTACTGTTTTTTCTACAATACCTTCTGTGACTGTTCCATTGATGGTAAGGGTCTCTGTAGAAAAATTTACCGTTGCCTGATCTATTCCAATTAGATTATTAACCATTTTTTCAATTTTTGATGCACAACTAGCGCAACTCATTCCTTTTATAATATAGTTTTCTTTCATGGCTACCCTCCAATAACTTCAACTACTTTAAGCCCCTCTTCTTCAAAGGATTTTATTATTGCTTCCAGTTGAAATTTCTTATTTTTTTTAAAATAAATTTCTAACATATTAATATTTCTGTTAATTTTAAAATTTTCAATTTGAGAATATTTTTTTAAAACCATCTGAATGTCATAAGTGCAAAAATCACAAAACAGATCTTCAAATCTAACAATTATCTTTTTCAAATTTTTACCCCTTTCCTAAATAAACATGAATTTTTCTTTCCCTCTTTAATAGATAATAGCTAAAAAACAAACTTATAATAAAAGCTGTATTAAACATAAAAATCACTCCTTTTTATTTTTTTTTATTTAAGTCACAACAATCCATCCTCTTGTTACCGAAACTCTTGTTATTTTCTTCTCCTATTTTATTGATGAGCTTTTTTAACATCTCTTTTAATTTATTCATTTCAACCTCCTAATCTTAGTGGCAATCCTTATCTTTAGATCCTTTTTTATTTTTTTTGCTGCCACAACACCCAAGCCCAAACATTCCTAAAACTATATGAAATCCAAACATAATTATTAAATATCTAAAAACATCTGATTCCCATAAGTTTCTTATAAAATCCCCTTGTAAAATTTCTTTAATAAAATCCAAATTAATCACTCCTTTATCTTTTTTATATAGGGTGCCCCCCTATACATTTGATATAGTATAGACCTATTTCACTCTATTGTCAATATTTTAATTAGTTTTGACTATTTTGTATTTCTTATATATAATAGCTATAGGGGGTATTAATTTTGGAATTAATATCTAAATGTAACAACATTTTATATCGTATAAATAATATTAAAGGAGAAATTTAATGAAAAAAAATTTATTATTTTAATAATCATCACAACTTTTAAAATAAATTATAAATTATTTGAAAATGCCGTTACTGGTTATGAGAAAATTAATTCAAAGGGCAATGGAGATTTCCTTACTATAATAGATTTTTCAAAACCTTTAGAAATTTTAAAAACAAGATATGTAAAAGGAGAAATAACAGAGGAAGAATATCAGGAAATAAAACAAAGTTTAAAGTAAAAATAAAATGTTAGCATAGTCAAAGTATTACTTAATCAAATATTAAGTGTGCTTCACACAATTTTCACACAAACACGATATCATTACCCCATAACAATAAGTTATTAAAAATTAAAGGAGGAACATATAATGAAAAAATTAATAGCAGTTTTAGCAGTAGTAGTATCAGCAGGGGCATTTGCACAGGATAATTCACCACAACAAATGAATCAAATGTCTTCAGAAATGAATGGAAATGGGATGATGAGTAAGATGAACCAAATGAACTCTCTTACAGAAACTCAACAAAAAGAATTAACAGAAATGAAGTCAAAGCAAATGACTAACCATAAAAAAACAATGTTAGATATTAAGGAAGTTAATATCCAGATTGAAAAAGAGCAGTTAGCTGAAAAGCCAAACCAAAGAAAGATCAATCAATTGATCGATAAAAAATCAAAATTAATGGCTCAAAGTCAAAAAGACTCATTAAAATTTAAAATTGATGTAAAAGAGAAATTTGGAATTGAAATGACTGGTAAAATGATGATGGGAGATAAAAGCTGTAAAATGATGGGTAAAATGAAAGATATGAAGGGTATGAAATCTGGAAAGATGATGGAAAACATGAAAAATATGGATTCTAACGAAATGAAAAATATAAAAAACGGATAGATAAAAAGGTTTCAAAATGACTAAAGACTGGAATTATCTAGTCTTTTTTTATTTCATCACACTTTGCTCCAAAGGGAAAAGATTATTTAGTAGTAATATTGATGGGAATCTCTATATACAGCTTTCTACAGTGAGATTTTGAATGTTGTTGTGAGAGAATCATGGGGTTATTCCGATTTAATGCCCATGGTTTCCAGGAACACATATTGGTCTTATTCTTCCCTTTTTAGGAGTTACTTGTTCTCTTTTTCTTTTTTTCTGAGTCACAGCAGTGAAGCTTTCCAGATCCAAAAGTATTCTGATTTGAATCTTCTATTTTTTTTAGAAGTCTTCTAAAAAATCCTTTTCTTTCTTCAGGGTGTTTGACTTCCTCTATAGACTCTATTGCACTAACCTCATATCCTTCAGATTCAATAGCTAATTTTAAAACCTGCTCATCCACATCTCCAGATACATATGCCTCCTTTTCATCGAGAAGTACTTTCACATCTTCCACTCCATCAATAGATTTCAGTTTTTCTTCGATTTTATCTGTGCACTTGCTGCAAACCATTCCTTCTA